>NZ_ALNM01000003.1:0-139087 GCF_000292955.1 Selenomonas sp. CM52 | reverse complement strand
ACTGACGTGGTAACGTCGGAGAAAATATTGCATTTTCTCGGAAAGTTGTTTCTCCGATTGGTTGGTTTGTGCTATACTATTCATGGCATGAGCCTCCATTGGATGTTTTTGTGGCGTACTTAAATTATACCAAATGGATGTCGCTCATGCTATTTTATTGTCTGGAAAGATTGATTTTTCAAGGCTTACAGCGGATTGTTTATCTGTGAAGTTTGAGTTTTTTAGATGATGTGGATGCGCAGATTGCGGAGAATATGGGGAAGATATTGCGGTCGAGGTGAGAGGCGTGTATGGTCTGCCATCAGAGCATTGGAAAGCGATTTATCGAATCATTCATGCGCAAAAGACACGGCTTCGTTGGGTGAAGCTTTTTGGCTCGCGAGCGCGGGGGGAGGCGAGGGCGACTTCTGACGTTGAATTTGTACCTCGACGCGACGATTCAGCGCTTCGAGTTTTGCTTTGAGCTGGCATGGAAGCTGATGAAAGCGGTGCTTTCCTACGAGAGAATCGAGGTCAGCAGTCCGCGGGCCAGCATACGCGAGGGTTGGAAGCAGGGGCTGGTGCAAGAGGCGGAAGCGTGGCTTGATATGCTCGAAAAGAGGAATTTGTTTGCGCATACATACAACGAGCAAACGGCGCAGATGATTTATGCGGCTGTGAAGGGCAAGTACTTTGCGATGCTGGCGGCGCTGGAGGGGGAAGTGGCAGCACGATGGGAAGAGGACGAACGATGAGAATACGATGATATAAAACGGAAATGGAATTTTTGGCGTATGATGGATGGAATATAACAAAGATATAAATCTTGTTATATTATTGTGTTGTTATTATATGTTTTAGATAACAAACTATAAATTGTTATAAAAACATGTAAAATCATTGAATAGAAGTGATGTTTCTGTTATCATTTTACCATGAAGCCACAAGAGGTCAAGCCGAAGGTGCAGATCGATTGGCTAGACGTTTGTGCGTGTAGCTTACTGATATGGAGGAAAAGTAAAATGATTATAGAAGATCTCGTTGGATTGA
The DNA here is from genome assembly GCF_000292955.1 of Selenomonas sp. CM52. Taxonomy (NCBI): domain Bacteria; kingdom Bacillati; phylum Bacillota; class Negativicutes; order Selenomonadales; family Selenomonadaceae; genus Selenomonas; species Selenomonas sp. CM52. Next base: position 138,058 of record NZ_ALNM01000003.1, on the reverse strand, counting down.
CGCGTTGGGTTTTGCAGAAAAAAACGGAAACGCAGATGTTGGAGGTCAAAGCTGCGCATGAAGGATGCCCGCGTCATCTTTATGATACGTTATCGAGCTTTTCCAATCAGGATGGTGGAGGGACGTTGCTATTTGGCATTGATGAAGAACAAGATTTCGCTCTTGTGGGTGTATATGATCTGCATGATTTGCAAAAGAAGGTTGGAGAGCAATGTCTGCAGATGGAGCCTCCTGTGCGAGCGGTCTTTACCGTGGCGGAAGTGGATGGCCTCGATGTTTGCTCTGCGGAAATTCCTGGTTTGGACTTATCGGAGAGACCTTGCTATTATAAGGGCAAGGGGCGAGTGAAGGGTTCCTATGTGCGTGTCGGGGATGCCGATTACTGCATGTCGGAATATGAGCTTTACAGCTTTGAAGCGTTTCGCAAGCATCTGCATGATGATGAACGGTCAGTAGCTCGGGCAAGGAGCGAAGATCTGCGGTTGGAAGCGACCGAGGCCTATTGGCAGGAGAAATGCAGAGAGCGTCCAGGGTTTGCACAGATTCCGCGTGAACGCGCCTATGAGCTGCTGAATGTGCTGCGCGACGGCAAGCCTACGTTGGCGGCTCTGCTGAATTTTGGTATATATCCGCAGGGGTTTCTCACGCAGTTTTGCATTACGGCAGTTGTCGTTCCAGGCAAGGAAGTTGGTGCGACGAATGAGAATGATGCACGTTTCTTGGATAATAAGCGCATAGAAGGAACTCTGGCCGAGATGCTTGCTGAGGCGCTTGTTTTCTGTCGGCGCAATATGAAGACACAGGTGAGTATTGATAAGGGGACCGGCAGACGGTGCGATCGGACGGAGTATCCTGTTGCGGCTATTCGTGAGGCTGTGCTCAATGCACTCATTCATCGAGATTACAGCATTTATACGGAAGGGACGCCGATTCAGATCTACATGTTTACAGATCGATTGGAGATTCATAGTCCAGGCAGTCTGTACGGGCGCATGACGGTCGAGCAGTTGGGAAAGGCGAAATTGGATCTGCGCAATCCGGCGCTTGCAGTTATGGCGGAAATGATCACCGAGGCAGAAAATCGTTATTCGGGGATTCCGACGATGTATCGGGAAATGCACGCCTTTGGTCTGCCTGAGCCGCAATTTGAGAATAGGCGCGATGAGTTTGTCGTTACGTTTTTCAATCAGCGGGAATCAGAATCTGTGAGAGAGAGCTTTTCGCTTGGCGAGCAGGATTTGTTGGCTTTTTGCAAGGTTCCGCGCACAAGAGCAGAGATCGCGGCATTCTTGGGAATCGCTACCGTGGGATATGTGCAGCGGCGATATATACGTCCGCTGCTGGCTTCCGGCGCACTTCGCATGACTTTGCCTGAAACGCCACGAAGCAGCAAGCAGAAATATTACCATGAAGCCCCAAGAGATCAAGCCGAAGGCGCGGACCGATTGGCTAGGCTTCTGTAAGGGCGGCGCACAATGTCCACAAAGTGGACGTTTGTGCGTGTAGTTTACCATGAAGCCCCAAGAGGTCAAACCGAAGGAGCAGACTGGGAGGTTTTTCGATGAATCTGCCGAATCCTATCCGCGAGGGGAGCGGCAGCGCTGTTATCATTGCAGTATATTGTGTGTTGTGTTTTTTGGTACGCGAGTGCGCGGAGAAGGAGGGGGTTCGATGGGGAAAATCTTAGGTATGGGGATCCAAAACTATGGGTCATTGAAAAATATCAAAATGGGGAAGCTTCTCAGTGATACGAGCAACGAGGAATTCGGCAATATGGTCGCAATTATCGGGCAGAGCGGAAACGGGAAGAGCACATTGGCGGATGCGTTCGGCTTCCTATCGGATTGCTTGTCCACGGATGTAGAAACTGCTTGCGATGCAAATAATCGTGGGGGATATGATCAATTGCTTTCGCAAGGCAGTCAAGAAGCCATCCATTTTGAAATATATTATCGAGAAACATCGAATACACGTCCTATAACCTATGAGCTTACGATTGATAAGGATGATGCGGGCAGACCTTATGTGAAAGAGGAGCGATTGAGGCAACACCGCATGGGGCATAAAAGCGGAAGACCGCTTTCTTTTTTGTATCTGAAAGAAGGCCGTGGCTATGCTTTCGAAGGCGATGATGGTGGTATGGACGATGACTGCGGCATTGATCGCGGCGAGAAGAAAGATGTGCGTCTTGCCGATTTGCGCAAATTGGGGGTTGTAACACTCGGGGCGATGAAGCAGTATTCGCGTATTGAAAAGTTTCTGAATTTCTTGCAGAGTTGGTATTTATGCTATTTTACTCCCGATGCTGCTCGTCAGGTACAGACGGTCGTGTCAAGTCCGTATCTGAATCGCACGGGAAGCAATCTGAACAATGTTGCGCAGTATATGTACCGTGAAAACCCCAAGGCATTCAAGAAAGTTTTGGAAGAAATAAAGAGCAAGATACCGAATATCGAGAGAATCGAGCCGCTCAAACTGCCGAATGGTCAAATGGTTTTGGAGTTCTGGCAGAAAGGGTTCGCGAAACCGTTTTTTTCACAAAGAATGTCCGATGGTACATTGAAGCTTTTTGCGTATTATCTCTTGCTCAATGAAAGGAATCCAAGGCAGCTTGTATTTGTGGAAGAGCCGGAAAATGGTTTGTATCATAAATATTTGGGAAAACTTGCTGAAGAAATGGATAAGAATGTGGGCACGGGATATGCGAAGCAGGTATTTGTGACAACGCACAGTCCTTTTTTCGTCAATGCACTGCAGCCGAAGCAGGTATGGGTGTTGGAAAAAGACTCGCAGGGATTTTCTACAATCAAGCGCGCATCGGATTATCGCTTCGTTAATGATTTGGTCGAAGAGGGCGTTTGTTTGGGCGATTTATGGTACGATACATATTTTGGTTGAGGAGTCGATCTTGTGCATATTCAATTCATGATTGAGGGCTCGTCGAGTGCTGCTTTGATCGAGGTGCTGATGGAGAAGCTGAAGGATGGTGTCCCTTTACTGACGTATGATGTTAAGTATTTTCATGGAATTGGCGGTTTCACTAGGAAAAATACGGTGAAGGAGATAAAGACAGGAAAATTGCTTAATGATCTGGCCACCTATTTGCGAGGTTTTTCTAAAAGTTTGCAGGGCATCCAAGCAGCCATTTTTGTGATTGTGGATAACGATGACCGTGATACGGCCAAATTTCGTCTCGCGTTGGAAGAGGTTGCCGTTAAAAACCATATCGCAGTCGACCGAGTGTTCTGCATCGCGGTGGAAGAGGTGGAGGCGTGGCTGTTGGGGGATGAATCAGCAATCTACAAGGCGTATCCTCTGGCGAAAAAGCAGGTGTTGGACAGCTATGAACAAGACAGCATTTGCGGGACATGGGAAGTTCTGGCGGAAGCGATTCATAAGGGTGGTCTCAGAAACTTAAAAAAGTCGTGCGCTTCTTATCGGGAAATTGGTTCGCGCAAGAAAGAATGGGCGGAGAAGATCGGCGTGTATATGGACTGCGCTGCAAATGACTCTCCGAGTTTTCGATATTTTTGGCAGGAATTGCAAAAACGGCTTCTTGCTTGCTGAATGACAGCAGTCTGCAGGCATGGAGGGAGAGGATGGAAACTGCGAGGGTATGGCGTATGGAATAGGATCAGACTGGGAGGTTTTTCGATGAATCTGCCGAATACTATTTGCGAAGGGATTGTGCGGCTTGCATGCAAGTACGGCTTGTCGCGCGTTGTGCTCTTCGGCTCGCGGGCGCGCGGGGACAACTGGGAGCGCAGCGACGTCGATCTCGCGGTTGCAGGCGGCGACGTTGTGCGCTTCTCGCTCGATGTGGACGAAGAGCTGCCGACGCTTTTGATGTTCGATGTCGTCAACTTGGATGGTCCTGTGCAGCCGGAGCTTTTGGCAGAGATTCAGAGGGATGGTGTTTTGCTTTATGAAAAAGGCAGAGAATTTCCTCAAAGCGTTGGAAAATCTCAAGGAGATCGAGGGGAAGAAGCCTCCCTATGATACGATTGCGACGGCGGGCATGGTGTCGCTTTTCGAGATATGCTTCGAGCAGGCATGGAAGGCGATGAAGGAGCAGTTGGAGGCGAGCGGCTATGGCGAGCATAAGAGCAGCTCGCCGAAGAGCGTCATCAAGCTGGCGTATCAGGCGCGGATGGTCAAGGATGAAGAAATTTGGCTTGCGGCCTTACAGGCGCGTAACAATGTGGCGCATTCCTATAGCGAGCCAATCGCGCTTTCCATCATTCGTGACAGTCAGGAGAAGTTCATCGCGATGTTCGAGCAGCTGGCGGAGGAGTTGCGGGAGAGATGGCTTTGATGGAAGCTTGACGTTTATAAACTTTCAGGACATATGTTCAGCCGTCACTCTAAGCGGTATGTTTTGCCTTTACGCCCGCTTCCTACGATGACGTAATCAAAGAGGCACGCTGTACATATGTCCTCACGCCCTTACAGAAGCCTAGCCAATCGGTCTGCACCTACGGCTTGACCTCTTGGGGCTTCATAGTAGAAATAGGCATTTTTATAAACATCAAGCTTTCATCTTTATAAAAATGCCCATTTTAGTAAAGGTCAGGTGTAGGGGGAAATGGCATACAAGAGCCTGAACGAACCAATGGAGGAGGAATACAATATGGCATTCAAGGAGATTCAGCCGCAGGATTTGCAGGACAATGTATTTACGCTGATTGGCAAGGATTGGCTCGTCGTCTGCGGCGAGAAGAATGGCAAGGCGAACGCGATGACGGCTTCTTGGGGCGGCATGGGCGTGCTCTGGGGCAAGCCTGTCGTCTTCATCTTCATCCGTCCGCAGCGCTATACGAAGGAGTTCGTCGATGGGGCGAAAGGCTTCACGCTTTCTGTGCTCGATGAGTCGAAGCGCAAGGTCTTGAACTACCTTGGCACGGTGTCGGGGCGCGATGAGGCGAAGATCGAGAAGGCGGGACTTACGCCGCTTTCAGAAGGGGGCTTCACCTACTTTTCGGAGGCGCGGCTGGCGCTCCTTTGCCGCAAGCTTTATGCGCAGGAGATGAAGCCCGAGTGCTTCATTGAGCGCGAGTGTGATGCAAAGTGGTATCCCGAGAAGGATTACCATACGATGTATGTGGCGGAGATCGAGAAGGCTCTCGTTCGCGGCTAAGAGTTCTGGGAGGCAGACATGCGGCAGGAAATCAAGGAGCAGCTCAAGGGGACGAGCCTTGCGCGCGGCATGACGGATGATGATGTCGAGGCGCTTCTCGCGTCGAGCCAAGTGCGCCTCGTACACTACAAGAAGGGCGAGATCATCTTTCACGAGGGTGATGTGCCCGAGCGCCTTTTTCTGCTTGTTTCGGGCGCTGTGCGCATACTGAAGGACACGTATTCGGGACGGCAGATCTTTCTGGGGGAGATACGAAAGCCCGGTGTGATGTTCGGCGAGGTATATCTCTTCATCGAGCGTCATGCCTACGATATGTTCACGCAGGCGCTCGCAGCGACGGAGCTTTTGGAGATTTCGAGCCGCATGTTGACGCAGGGCGCTGCGGAGGAGGATTTCGGCGAGTCGGACGACCCGGAAAGAGCGCAGCGCATGCGCCTGCAAGGACTCCTGCAGCGCAATCTTCTGCGCGATTTCGCACGCAAGGCGTACCAGATGAACAATATGCTTAAGGTGCTCGCGAGCGGCTCTTTGCGCGGCAAGATCGCACGCTATCTGATGTTGCAGCCGCAGAAGGCGGACGGTAAGATCTGCTTATCGGAGAGCCGCGAGTCCACGGCGATCTACCTCGCCGTGTCGCGCCCCGCGCTTTCGCGCGAGCTGAGCGCCATGCAGAAGGAAGGTATCCTCGCGGTGGAGTCGCGCACGATTCATATCTTGGATCGAGAGAAGTTGGAGGAGTATCTGTAAGCAATAAAAAAGGCGCACAGACCGTGGATTTTGGTCTGTACGCCTTTTTTGTCTTGTGTGTATTGGTATTTACGCTTCCATGATGATCGGCAGGATCATGGGGCGACGGCGTGTAGCGTCGAAGATGAAGCGTCCGAGAACGTCGCGGATGGTCGTCTTGATGGAGGACCATTCGGTGATGTGCTCGTCCTCGCACTTCTTGAGGGCGCTGAACACGCGCTTTCTGGCGGTATCCATGAGTTCTTCGGATTCGCGCACGTAGACGAAGCCGCGCGACACGAAGTCAGGGCCGGAGACCATGCGTCCGGAAGAGCGGTTGATTGTCACGACGACGATGATGACGCCTTCGCGCGAGAGCTGTTGGCGGTCGCGCAGGACGATGTTGCCGACGTCGCCGACGCCGAGGCCGTCGATGAGCACGATGCCTGCTTGCACCTTGCCGTTGAGTTTCGCCGAGTTGCGCGTGAATTCAAGAATGCCACCGTTTTCGTTGAGAAAGATGTTCTCCTTGGGCATGCCGAGGCTCTCTGCAAGCTTGGCATGGCGCACAAGCATGCGGTACTCGCCGTGTACGGGCATGAAGTAGCGCGGGCGGATCAAATTGTGCATGAGCTTCAAGGCGTCCTGGCCGGCATGACCGGAGACATGGATGCCCTCGCTCCTGCCGTAGACGACGTCAGCGCCGAGTTTCAGGAGAAGATCGATGGTCTTGCCGACGTAACGTTCGTTGCCGGGGATCGGCGTCGCCGAGATGATGATGGTGTCCATCGGCGTGATGTTGACCTTGCGATGTGAGCTCATCGCCATGCGCGTCAGGGCGGACATCGGCTCGCCTTGGCTGCCCGTCGTCGCGATGACGATCTGGTTGTCGTTGTAGCGGCCGATCTCGTCGATGTCGACGATCGTTCCCTCGGGCGCGGTCAGATAGCCAAGTTCCATAGCGATGTTCGTGACGTTGACCATGCTGCGGCCGAGGATCGCCACCTTGCGGCGGTAGCGCACGGCGGAGTCGATGATCTGCTGGATGCGCGAGACGTTCGAGGAGAAGGTCGCGACGATGATGCGCCCGCGTGCGCGCCGAAATACGCGGTCGAAGGCGACGCCGACGGTCGCTTCGCTCGGTACAGGCTCTGTGCGCTCGGCGTTCGTGCTGTCGGCAAGCATGAGCAGCACGCTCTTGTTGCCGATTTCTGAGAGCGTCTTGAAGTCCGTGAGTTTTCCGTCGACGGGCGTGTAGTCCATCTTGAAGTCGCCCGTGTGGAAGATCGTGCCGAGCGGCGTGCGGATCGCGAGCGCCACGGCATCGGGGATGCTGTGGTTCACGCGCACGAACTTGATGGCGAAGCAGCCGAGTCGCAGCTGATCGCCCGCCATGATGGGATGGAGGTTCTGCGTCGAAACGCCGCGCTCCTCCAAGCGTCCCTTGAGGATGCCGAGCGTCAGCGGCGTGCCGTAGACGGGAACGTCGATCTGCGTGAGGACGTACGGCAGAGCGCCGATGTGATCCTCGTGACCGTGCGTCAGCACGATGCCTTTGATACAGTCGCGGTTTTCCAACAGATACGTGATGTCCGGGATGACGAGGTCGATGCCGAGCATGTCCTCCGTCGGGAACATCAGTCCCGCGTCGATGACGAGGATATCATTGCCGAAGCGCAATACCGTCATGTTCTTGCCGATTTCCCCGAGTCCGCCCAAGGGGATGACCTGTAATTTTTTTGCGTTGGCCGAATGATTGGCAGAATGTGTGTTTGAAGAATTTGAAGCCAAAAAATATACACCTCCGAAAATTTTGTTTTAGGAAGCGCTGAATATATCAGATCTTCCTTTCGTGTCCTGTGTGATAGCTGAACATACGTCCAGCAAGTTTTAGCCGATCAATACACATCTCATAGTATTATATAACACATGAACTTTTTTTGCAAAAGAAAACGGTAAAAAGCCGCCCGTGAAGGCGGCGAACGGACAGGCCTCTTTATGGATTTTCTACTAAGGCGAGGCGAAGTCCCACGCAGTTGGAAATTTTGGCAAAAGTATCGAGCCTCGGCATGGCACCGCATCTTTCAAAACGAGCAATGGAAGATTGTGCAATGCCTGATCTTTGTGCCAAATCTCTCTGCGTCCATCCCTTTTTCTCGCGAGTTTCGATAATCTGCGCAACCAGACTTGCGGCAAGAGACAGTTCACTTTTTTCAGTTTCCGTCAAGGATTGAATTTCCTTTTTTTTGCTTTGCCAACTACGCATGATAAGGACTCCTTTTAGCTGTAGATTTTTAGCGTGATGAAAAATCTTTTTCCCATTGTTGTTTTTTTCGTAATGCTGTACGGATTTCCTGCACAGGCGTCTTCTGTGACTTTTTTGAGAAGGTGTGCAGCAAGACGATCGTGCCGTTCTGCCAGACGAAAAAAATGATTCGATCATCGCCTGGACGCAGTTCCCAAAGATCATCCCGCAGATAACGGCAGATTTTCTTTGGTGCGCGGGTTCCGAGTTGTTCCAATAATTCCAGCTGATAATAAAGGCGTTTCAGTTGCTGCTTTGCCTCTTTGTTTGTCATGGCGTGTTCGTCCAATGAGGCGATATAGTCATCGACCTCTTCTGTCATAAGGATTTCATAAACCGGATTCATTCGCATGACTCCTTCGGATTGGATAATAAAATGATAACATAAAAGTAATCAAAAAACAAGCACAACTGTCGTGTGGCAATAAAAAGCCGCCCATGAAGGCGGCGGGAATGTCATTGCAGTTCTTGAAGTTTCTGCAGGGCAGGGAGTCGTGGATTTACGACTCCCGCTCGACGCGGACGTTTACGTCGTAGAAGGTGCTGCCGCCGCCCTTGTCGGTCAGGCGCTGGCTGGTCAGCATGTTGAGGCCGCGCCTTCCCTTGCAGTAGGCGCGCCACCAGACGCCTTCGCTGACGAGCGTGCCGGGGCGGACGCGGCGGCTCAGGGCGAGCGTGAAGCCGGCCGCGCCGCGCTCGTTGCTGCATACGACGGGGTCGCCGTCTATAAGCCCGAGCTTTTCTGCATCGTCGGGGTGCATCAGCAGTTCCATGACCTTGCCGCGCGAGAGTTCCTCACGCTCGTTGAAGGAGGAGTCGAGGATGCGTGCATCGGGAGCGCTGATGAATTGGAACGGCTCGTCGTCGCCGTGGGCGGGGAAGTAGTCGGGCAGGGGCGGCTCTTCCTTCAGGTTCAGAAGTTCGATCTTGCCCGAGGGCGTTTTGAAGTCGAGCTTGTAATTCTCGGGCAGAGGAAGGTCGACGGGCAGCCCTGCGGCGAGTGCTGCCTTGTCCACGGGAAGCGGCCAGGCGTCGGTCGAGGAGATCAGCTCGTCGATGAGTTCATCCTCGCTTTTTTTGAAGAACGGGTCGTCAAGCCCCAGGGCGTCGGCCAGCAGGCAGGCGACTGCCCAGTTCGGCTTCGACTCGCCGACGGGCGGAATAACGGCTTCGCCACGCTGGATCGTGTAGTGTCCATAGGCTGCATAGATGTCGCTGTGCTCGAGCGAGGTCGTCGCCGGCAGCACGATGTCGGCATAGAGCGCCGTGTCGGTCAGGAAGCGTTCGTGCACGATGGTGAAGAGGTCATCGCGCAGAAGCCCTTCGGTCACTTTCTTCTGGTCGGGCGCGGTGCAGGCAGGATTCGAGGAGTAGACGAAGAGGCTCTTGATGGGCGGCTTCGAGGCGGAGGTCAAGGCGTTGCCGATTTCACACATGTTGACGAGGCGCACGTTTTTCCGCAGGTTGGGGCGCTGCACGATGTCCTTGCTGAAGGCGCGGCTGCCCGGCACGGAGGAGAGGAGGCCGCCGCCCGGCTTCTTCCATGCGCCGACGGCGGCGGGCAGAGCGAGCAGGAGGCGCGTCGTCATCGCGCCGTTCGTATAGCGCGAGAAGCCGCTGCCAAGACGGATGAAAGGCGCGCGCGCCTTGCCGTAGGCGAGGGCGAGTTCTCGTATGGCCTCGGGAGAAAGTCCCGTGACGGCAGCGGCGCTTTCCGGCGTATGATGCGGCAGGACATCTTTTTTCAGTTCTTGCCAGCCTTGGACATGCGCGGCGAGGAAAGCCTCGTCTGTGAGGCTCTCTTTTTCCAGCACGTGGAGCAGTGCGAGCGCGAGTGCGCCGTCCGTGCCGGGGCGCACGAAGAAGGCGCGGTCGGCCTGGCGCGCCGTTGCCGTCTCGTATGTATCGACGCACCAGATTTTGGCGCCGCGCTTTTTTGCCACCTGCACATCGTGCGCGAAGTGGATGTCCGTCGCGAGCATGGAGAGACTCCAGAGGATGATGAGATCGCTTTGCTGTGCTTCCTGCGGGCGGATGGCGAGGGTCGCTCCCATGACGGAGTTCCAGCCATGACGCTTTGCGGGGGAGCAGATCGTGCGGTCAAGCTCTGCCGCTCCGAGTGCGCGGAAGAGCGCGTGATAGGCGTCGTGCTGCAAGAGTCCCATCGTTCCTGCGTAGGAGTAGGGCTGTATGGCCTCCGCGCCGTACTGCGCGATGATTTCCTGCCAGCGTGCGGCGATTTCCTGCACCGCTTCGGGCCAGGAAATCGGACGGAACTCGCCTGCGCCCTTCTTTCCCGTGCGCTTGAGCGGTGTGAGGAGACGGCGCGGCGAATGGACGGTGCGCTCGTAATGCGCCATTTTCGGACAGAGCGTGCCGCGCGTGAAGCTGTGTGCGGGATCGCCTTTGACCTTTCGTGCCAGCCCGTCCTCGACCTCGACGAGAAGGCCGCAGCAGTCGGGACAGTCGTAGGGACAGACCGAGCGCAGGATTTCCATGATGATTCCTCCCAACAAGCAGAGCGAAGATAAGGCCGCGCACGAGCGTCCGCAAAGCGGGGAGTGTGCGTGCAGGCTATAAGCATAGCAGACGAAGGCGCGGCTGGCAAGGCTTTTCGCGCATCACTCCATGATGCCAGCCATCTTCAGCAGATACTGAGCGTTGCGTGTCGTGCAGCGTCCCTCTTTGATCTTGTAGTCGAAGAGGAGTTTGTCGTCCTCGTAGCTTTCTTCAAAGTGCCAGTTCGTTACGGGGGCGGCGTCGCTTTCGATCTCGCAAAGCTCGAAGTCGTGCGTGGAGACGAGGGTGATGAAGTCCGCGCCTGTGAGGCGCGAAATGGCTTCTCTTGCGCCGATGAGGCGATCGGCGCTGTTTGTGCCCTTGAAGATTTCGTCGATGACGATGAGCATGGGCAGGCTCTTTTCCTTGAACGCCATCATGCTCTTGATGCGCAGGATTTCGGCATAGAAGGTGGAGAGGCCGTGCGCCGCGTCGTCCGTCACGCGGATCGAGGTGAAGATGTGAAGTGGCGAGAGGCAAAGGCGTTCGCCTGGCACGGGGGCGCCCGCGTAGGCGAGGACGCAGGCGCTTGCGACGGTTCTGAGGTACGTCGTCTTGCCCGACATGTTCGAGCCTGTGATGATGCGCGTGCCTGCCGTCGCGTCGATGTCGTTCGGCACGGCCTTTTCCTCGGGAATCAGGAGATGGGTCAAATTCTTGGCTTCGAGGCGCGGCGAAGCGTCTTCGAGGAGTTCGGGGAACGCATACATTTCGCGCACGAGTCCCACGGTCGAGAGGGAGAGGAGCACTTCGGTTTCCGCCCAGACGGCGAGCCAGTCGCCGAGGTGCGCGGCGGCCTTTTCCTGCCAGTGTGCGATGCGGTGCGCGAAGTGCAGGTCGCTGAGGAAGAAGGCGTTGGCGAGCAGCAGGAAGATGAGGTTGTGACGTGTGTGCGCATGATCGGCGAGGGCGGCGAGGCGGCGCAGGGAGCGCGCGGCGCCGCCCGCCTTGAGCTGCGCCTGCAGTGCGATAAGGTGCGGGCTTTGAAATGTCGCATCTTCGAGGCGCGAAAAGAGACGCTCGTAGAGGCGCAGTTCGCGGTGCATGGCGGCGAGCGGCTTCTGCGCGGATGCCGTGCGCCTGCCGAGCGCGAAGGCGATGAGGAACTGCAGCAGCACGAGTATGGCGGGCATCGTCCAGCCGATGAGGGAGAGCGATGCGCCGACGATGGCGAGCGCGAGGGCGGCGGGAAGAACCCACGCGATGAAGGCCGTGCCCGCGTAGGGCTTCTCTGTATTTCTTTGCAGCGCTGCGAGGAGCGGCTTTGTATCGTGCCCGTCAGGCAGAAGAGCGGCTGCTGCCGTGAGGTCGAGGACGAGCCTGGGGCGGGCGATCAGTTCCTCGACGGCTTTTTGCCTCTTCCTTGCAAGCGCGAGATCAGCAGGGAAGGGGGAGAGCGCGTCGGCGAGGCGGTCGCGCCCCGCCTTCGTGCGTGCGGCGCAAAGGTACTGGTAGATGGAATCAGCGCCGAAGAGGCTCAGATCCTGCGCCTGCGGCAATTCGTCCCTCAGATATTCCGCGCCCGTCACAGGAAAGTTGTGCCACTCTCCCGAAAATCGTGCGAGGAAGTTTGAAAGCGCGGCGATGTGGCTCTCCAAGAGCAGGCGCTGCTCGAAGAGCCTGCCGTGACGGCGCAGGAGCGCGGTGAAGCAGCAGGCGAGCGCGACGGCGACGAGATATATCTCAAGTGCGCCCGTGTCCCAGGCGGCGGCGAGCGCGAGAAGGCACAGGAAGAACGTCGTGAGGCGCAGCCAGGAAAGCAGCTGTCCGCGCCGATCCAGCCGCCGCTTCTCGGCGAGATCCGTCTCTCGCGCCGCTTGGAAGAAATTTTTGTTCATAAAGCATCGTCCTCGTCTTTAACCGATATGTAATCCGTCTTTCCCTATATTATAAGCGTGAAAGTCATCTGCGTCCAGTTCTCAGCCGCAGAATTCGCGAGGAATTTCGTTTGAGGATTCATTGGCAATGGTATATAATGAAAGAAATAAAGCTTATGGAGGTGCGTCGAATGGCACAGGATATTGTTGTATCCATGGACGATGATTTGAAATCGAATTTTGAAGAAGTGTGTGCGGATATCGGACTTTCTGCGCCTTCCGCTATCTTGATCTTTGCGCGGCGCGTCGCGCGGGAGCGCAGGATTCCGTTTGAACTGAGAGCCGCTCCTCTGACGGATTCGCTCTATTCGGAGAAGAGCCTGGCACGTTTGCGTCGCGGCATTGCGCAGCTTGATGCTGGAAAAGGCGTGCAGCACGATTTGATCGAGGTTGCAGACGATGAATAAGGTCTGGTCGGACGATGCGTGGGAAGAGTACATTGCTTGGCAGATGCAGGACAAGAAAACCTTGAAACGGATCAACCTGCTGCTTAAGGATGTCGAACGTCACCCGTTCGAGGGACTCGGCAAGCCTGAGCCGCTCAGAGGAGAGTTGAGCGGCTTTTGGAGTCGGAGAATTGACGAGAAGAACCGTCTGCTTTATCGGGTGTCGCGAGATTCGTTGGAGATTTTGTCCTGTAAAGGTCACTACGATTGACAATACCGCATTCTTGAAATAATTTGCATAAGCTTCGGCGATGCATTTGTTTCAAGAGTGCGGTTTTTTGATACAAAATCATAAAGAATCATAAAAAATTGCTAGCATATGGAAAAATTATGATATAATATATTTGTATCATAACATAAGTTAAATCGATAACGTTTCTTGTTGTGACGAAGTGCGAAGGAGTGTGTTGCCGTTGGAAAATTCCTTGACGCTTTCCTTCGAGGATGCGAGCATATCCTTCGCGGGTCGTAGCGTACTTCGGGGACTTTCCTTTGAGCTTGCGGGCGGCATCGTCGCCAGCGTGCGCGGGGCGAACGGCAGCGGCAAGTCCACGCTTCTGCGTCTGGCGGCGGGGCTTTTGCGGCCGACAAAAGGGCGCGTCGCGCTGCGGACAGCGGCGGGAGAGGCCGAGGGAGCGGCGTGGCAGGCGAATCTCGCCTATCTCTCGCCCGAGCTTTCGCTCTACCCGTTGCTGACGGCGGCGGAGAACCTCGACTTCTTCCTTGGACTGCGCGGCATTGCGCTTTCCGATGCGGCGCGTCGGACGCTCCTCGCGCGCGTGGGACTGAAGGGGGCAGAGGCATGGCGGATGCAGACGGCAAGCTTCTCGACGGGCATGCGCCAGCGTCTGAAGCTCGCCGTTCTGCTCGGCGCGGATGCGCCCTTCTGGCTGCTCGACGAGCCGGGCGCGAACCTCGACGAGGAAGGGCGCACGCTCCTCGCCTCGCTCGCGCGTGAAGCGGCGGCAGAAGGCCGGCTCGTGCTCTGGGCGACGAACGAGCAAAAAGAGGAGGTGGCTGCCGATGCAAGGATCTGCATTGCAGGGGGCGCGGCTCATCTTTCGTAGGGAGGTCGCCTGTGCCATGCGCAGCCGCTCCTCTTGGACGGCGATGTTCATGTTTTCCTTGACTGCGATCGCGGCGCTTTCCTTTGCGCTTCGTTGTGCGCCGCCTGAGCCGCAGGTAGCGGCGGGACTCTTGTGGGTCGTGCTGTTTTTCTCGGCGGAGGCGGGCGTCGGCCGGGCGTTCTACGAGGAGGCGGCGAGCGGCACGCTGCTCGCCCTGCGCATCTATGCCGGAGCGCAGGCGGTGTTCGTCGGCAAATTCTGCTACACGCTCTTCATGCTCACGGCGCTCGCCGTCTTTGACCTAGCGCTCTTTCAAGTCTTTCTCGGCTTTTCGCTGGCGGACTTCTTCGCCGCCATGGTCTTTCTCCTCGTCGTATTCTTGGGCATCTGGGGTTTGGCGGCGGCGGGCGTCATCGTCTCGGCGCTGACGGTCGGGGCGGGCGCGAAGAGCGGACTGTTTTCCGTGCTGCTGCTGCCCGTCGTTTTGCCCGTGTTCCTGCCCGCGCTCAATCTCACGGGAGAGCTTTTCAGCTCCCTCCTGCCGTCCTCTTCCCTGCTCGGCGCGATGGCGCTCTACGACATGATTCTGACGCTCGGCGCCTCGTGGCTCTTTGACTTCGTATGGCAGGAAATCTGAAACGGCGGCGAGAAAGAATGTTTGCCGATTCTTTCAAGAACAAGGGGTGAATCTATGCTTCGCGTCCTCATCATCGTGCTGACAGCAGCGCTCTTTGCCGCTGTGTTCTTCCTCGTGCCGCCCGCAGAAGGCTTGGGCGACTATGTGCGCCTCGTCTTCTTCCATGTTCCGGCGGCGTGGGTCTCGGTTCTCGCCTTTCTTTTGAGTGCGTGGTGGGCGCTTCGCTTCCTGCGATGTCGCAAGGAGCGCTTCGACGCGCTGAGCGCACGCTCGGCGAAGCTGGGCTTCTTCTTCGTGATATTCGCCACGGTGACGGGAGCGCTCTTCAGCCGCCTGTCGTGGGGCGCATGGTGGAATTGGGATCCGCGCCAGACGACGATCTTCGTACTCATCCTTATCTACGGCGCATATCTCACGCTGCGCTCGGCTGTGCCCGAAAACCGTGGGCGCGCGCTCGTCTCGGCGGTCTACTCGCTCTTTTCCTTTCTGACCGTGCCGTTCCTCGTCTTCCTTTTGCCGCGCCTCTACTTCTCGCTGCATCCCGAGCCTCTTCTGAATAGCGGCGCACATGTGGCGATGGAGCCGTTGATGATCGGCGTGCTCGCGCTCGGCCTTGTCGACGCGACCTTGCTCTATTTCGCACTGCTCTTTCGGTCTGTCAAGGAGGACTGACGCATGAAAAAATCGTATGTGCTCTTCGGACTCATCGCCCTCTTCGTCCTCTATGCGGGCTGGGCGTTCGCCGACAGCATCACGCCCTATGTCGACATCGCCGAGGCGCGGTCGGCGCACGGCTCCGTGCAGGTCAAGGGGCTTCTCGATCCGGATGCTCCGGCACCCGCACAGAAGGGGAAGAATTTCGTCTTCGGACTCGTCGATGAATCGGGAGAAAAGATGGAAGTGCATTATCACGGCACGGAGCCTGACCAATTCCGCTCGGCGCATCACATCGTTGCCGTCGGCTCGTACAAGGACGGCGCGTTCGAGGCGGATCGGCTGCTCATCAAGTGTCCGTCGAAGTATGAGAAGATGAAAGGCGGTTCATTATGACAGCCGGCACGGCATTCCTCGTACTCTCGCTCATCTTTGCGCTGGCGGCGGCAGTTTCGTGGGGGCGCGGGAAGGCGGCGGCGGGCAAGGTGCTCGCACTCGCCTCCTTCTTCGCGGCGGCCTTGGCGAGCGCATGGCTCTTCTGGCTGATTCTGCACGATCGCTTCGACATCGACTATGTGTGGAGCTATTCCTCGCTCGATCTGCCGCTCGTCTACAAGGTTTCTGCCTTCTGGGCAGGGCAGCAAGGCTCATTCCTCTTGTGGCTTTTCTTCCATGCGGCGGCGGGCGCGGCGCTTGCCCTTCGCGCACGGCTCGGGAATGCAGGTCAGGCCGTGTTCTTCTTTCTGCAGGCTCTTTTGGCGGCGCTCGTCCTCTTCTACAGTCCGTTTGCTGTGACGGAGGGCTATACGCCTGCTGACGGTGCGGGAATGAATCCGCTCCTGCAAGACCCATGGATGGCAATTCATCCGCCGCTCGTGTTCTTTGGCTACGCGCTGCTCGCCGTGCCGTATGCGGCGTCCTTGGGGGCGCTGCTATCTGAAAAGGCGGACAGCACGGCGTGGCTCGCGCTTGCGCGAAGCTGGGCGCTCGCTGCATGGGCGCTCCTCGGCGCGGGTATCTTCGTCGGCGCTTTCTGGGCGTACAAGGTGCTCGGCTGGGGTGGTTGGTGGGGCTGGGATCCCGTGGAGAACTCTTCGCTCGTGCCGTGGCTCGCGGCGGGCGTCCTCGTCCACCTGCTCTCTGCCGCTCGCGTGCGCCCGACGAATCTCGCACTTGCGCATCTTTCCGCCATCTTCTCCTATGCGCTTGCGCTCTACGGCACGTTCCTCGCGCGAAGCGGCCTTTTGGGCGACTTCTCCGTGCATTCTTTCAGCGGCACGGGCGTCGGCCTCTGGCTCGTCGCCGTCGATGCGATCGTAGCGCTGGCGGGGCTTTCGCTTCTCGTCTGGCGTGCGGGAAAGTTCCCCAAAGGCTCCCCGTACCCGGTGCATCGAAGCCGCGAATTCTTCCTCTTGCTCGGCTGTCTTGCCCTGACCTTTCTCGCCATCATCGTATTCATCGGCATGTCGATGCCGCTTCTCACAGGGCTTGGCGGCGATTCCGCCGCCGTCGACACGGGCTTCTACGTCAAGACGAGCCTGCCGCTCGCCATCTGTATGCTGCTTGCGATGGCAGTTGGCTCCTTGCTGCACTATGGCGAGGGTCAGGCATCGCTGCCAAAGGCTCTCATCGGTGCTATATTCGCGGGTGCGGCGGCGGCAGGACTCGCAGGCGTCCGAGAAGTCTCCTCGCTCGTCCTCGCGGGCGCTGCGGCTGCCGCCGTCTTCGCGAGTGTTCTCGCCTGGCGCGGCGGTGCACTTCGCCTTGCCGCAGCCGTCGCACACGCGGGCGCGGCTCTGGCTCTTTTTACGATAGCGCTCGCCGCGGCGGGAACGAGCACGACGCTTGAGTTTGTGCCGGATGAGCCGCAGTCCTTCGGCAGAAACTCGATTCTCTACGAGGGCATGGATCTTTCTGAAAGCCGCAGGGAGAAGGAGTATGTGTTCCGCGTCGACGGCGAGGAAGTGCGCGCCTTGACGAAACTCAGTGCGAGCGGCGAGGATGCGGCGAGAGAGCCTGCTATCGCGCACGGCGCGGCGGGCGACATCTACATTGCTCCCTCGCCTGCTGCCGTCGGTCACGAGATCGTGCTGCAGCGCGGCAAG
Organism: Selenomonas sp. CM52; assembly: GCF_000292955.1. Lineage (NCBI taxonomy): Bacteria > Bacillati > Bacillota > Negativicutes > Selenomonadales > Selenomonadaceae > Selenomonas > Selenomonas sp. CM52. The sequence goes on along the minus strand of NZ_ALNM01000003.1, from coordinate 120,545 downwards.
GCCATTTTGGAGGGGGATGTAGCCTACCGTCTGGAGCATGTCATAGAAGAAGAGCCCGATGATGAGGGCCGCCGCCTCTTTCTCGCGGACATCGCCGTCACTGACGGCGAGACCGTCGACCTCGCCGAAGTCAGTTTGACGGCTGCAGGCATGAAGGCGGCGACGGAATCCTTTGCCGTTCTCAATGGCAAGAGGCGATTGCGCCTCTTGGGCATCTCCGAGGACAAGAAGAGCATCATGCTGCAAATACTGCCGGCAATCGAGGAGGAAGCACGGCTGCCGCTGACGGCGTCCGTCAGCAACAAGCCGCTGCTCTGGCTTCTGTGGCTCGGTGCGGCATTCACCTTTTTCGGCACATCGTGCGCCCTAAGGAGGAGATGCTAGGCATATATTTTTGAGGAGACGAACCCCTTTGTTTATGGAAAGGAGGGAAGGGGATTGGAAGCAAAGGAATTCTTTCAGAAGAACACGCTGAAGTGCATCATCGGAGGCTTCGCCGCAGGCGTCATCTTTTCCGTCTGCACTTCGGCGGGGCTGTCGTTTTCCGGCTCTCCCACATTTTGTGGACAGTGCCATGCGATGAAGATGGAGAAGGCGACGTTCATGGAATCGTCGCACCGGGAGCGCGAGTGCGTGGACTGCCACCTGCCGCACGACAGCATGACGGCGTACTTCGTCGAGAAGGGACGAAGCGGCATGATCGACGTTTACCACGAGCTGAAGCGCGACTATCCTGCCAAGATCCGCATCTCGGAAGACGCAGAAAAGATCGTGAACGGCAACTGCCTGCGCTGCCACAGCGCGACGATGGCAGTCGTCCACGCAGGTCCGATGGACGCCAATACCGATTGCCTGAAGTGCCACAGGAGCGTGGCACATGGCTCCAATCACCTGGAAGGAGGGATCAAAGTTGAGTAAGCTGCAAAAGTGTTTGCTGGGCGTCATCGTCGTCTGCGTTGCGTTCTTCGGTTTCGTCATCGTGCGCATCGGCATCGCCCAGCCATCGAGTTCCGTCAAGCTCGCTCAGATACCGACGGAGAACAATGCCCATCTCGGCATGGAAGCCTTCAAGGAGGCATATCCGCTCGAATACGAATCGTACAAGATGACGGCGAGCGATTCGCCGACCCCGACGGGCTACGGCAGTTCTGGCGTCCATTCGAGGCTCATGGACGAACCCGAGATGATCGAAAACTGGAAGGGCTATGCCTTTTCCCTGCAGTATGACGATGACCGCGGCCATGTCTACGCGCTTGAGGACGTCAAGAACTCGCTGCGCACGACCAAGGTCAATCAGTCGGGCTCTTGCATCACCTGTAAGAGCGCCTATACGAAAGACGTTTTTTTCGACACGATGGGCTGGGACTACACGCTGAAGGATTTCAAGGAGCTTGCCGATCAAGTGCCGAACGACGCTTCGATCGCCTGCGCGACGTGCCACGACGTCAAGACGATGAAGCTGCGTCTCGTCATTCCTGCGCAGATCGAAGATCTTGAGCGCAACTGGGGCAAGACATGGGACGAGCTCAGCGACAACGACAAGCGCGCCCTCGTCTGCGGCCAGTGCCATACGGAGTATTACTTCGAGCAGGGCAAGAAGGGGCGCGTCGTGTTCCCGCGCGACAACGGCTACACGGCGGAGCAGATGTACGAGTACTACAAGCGCACCGATCTGCCGGGCGGCTTCAAGGGCGACTGGAAGCATCCCGACTCGGGCGCGATGATGCTCAAGGCGCAGCATCCCGACTACGACGTCTGGAAGACGAGCGTCCATGCGGACGCGGGCGTCACCTGCATCGACTGCCACATGCCGTACATGCGCAAGAACGGGCAGAAGTACACGTCGCATTATATTTCCAGCCCGTTGAAGTACGTCGAGGATGCATGCCTCAAGTGCCACGATGAGAGCAAGGAAGTGCTCATCGCACGCGTCAAGACGATTCACGACAATACCTTCAAACTGCAGAGGACGGCGGGCATCACGTGCGCCAAGGCGCACCTCGCCATCAAGGCGGCGGCAGAAGCCGGCGCGACGGATGAGCAGCTCGCTCCCGCGCGTGAGCTGATTCGCGAAGCGCAGTGGTATTGGGACTACGTCGAAGCCGAAAACGGCGTCGGCTTCCACAATCCCGACCAGTGCATGAGGACGCTTGGCCTCTCGATTGACCTCGCACATCAGGCGATCGAGGCCGCAAATGCCGCTACGCGCGGCGCGTTCCCGATGGACAATCTGCCGGACAAGCCGTTTGATCATCTCTGAGTATAAACTTTTCTAGGAATGCAATCTGACTAACTGTATAATAAAGAAGAGCCCTTTGAAACATATTGTTGCATAGGACTCTTCTTTTAAATTTAACAAAGCACGAATCAGATGCAATCACCAGATTTGCACAGATGAGCATTCGCGGCGGCTTAATCGTTTATAAAACCTATTGACAAAGTATGATATTATGCTATAATAAGCCTAACCTACGAATCAGGTATGTTTTCTTGTATTGCGGGCAAGCCCGAGGAAAGAGGAGATTTTGATGAGCGACGAGAGAAAGTATAAGTTTGAAACCCTGCAGCTCCATGTTGGGCAGGAGGAAGCTGATCCGGCGACGGATTCGCGCGCTGTGCCGATCTACCAGACGACGTCGTACGTGTTCCGCAATTCGCAGCATGCGGCGGATCGTTTCAGTTTGAAGGATGCGGGCAATGTCTACGGCAGGCTCATGAATCCGACGCAGGACGTGCTCGAAAAGCGCGTGGCGGCGCTTGAAGGTGGCGTCGCGGCGCTCGCCTTTGCCTCGGGTGCAGCGGCCGTGACGACAGCGCTGCAGGGACTCGTTCATGCGGGGCAGCACATCGTCGCTGAGACGACGATCTACGGCGGCACCTACAATCTTCTTGCACACACCTTCCCTGATTTCGGCATCGAGACGACGTTTGTCGATCCAGCGGGCGGTGCGGCGGCCTTCGAGGCGGCAATTCGGGAAAACACGCAGGTCATTTACATCGAGTCCATCGGCAATCCGAACGCGAACCTCGTCGACATCGAGGCGGTCGCCGCCGTCGCGCACAAGCACGGCATTCCGCTCGTCGTCGATTCGACGTTTGCGACGCCGTATCAGCTGCGTCCCATCGAGCACGGCGCGGACATCGTCGTTCACTCGGCGACGAAGTTCATCGGCGGTCACGGCACGACGCTCGGCGGCATCGTCGTCGACAGCGGCAAGTTCGACTGGGCGGCATCGGGGCGCTTTCCGTGGCTCGTCGAGCCGAACGCGAGCTACCATGGCCTTTCCTTTGCGAAGGACGTCGGCGCCGCCGCTTTCGCCGTTTATTTGCGTGCGCTCCTTCTGCGTGACACGGGCGCGACGATCTCGCCGTTCAATGCGTTCCTCCTGCTGCAGGGCGTTGAGACGCTTTCCTTGCGCGTCGAGCGCCATGTGGAGAACGCCTTGAAGGTCGTCGACTATCTCGCGAAACATCCTCAGGTCGAGAAGGTCAACCATCCCTCGCTCGCCTCGCATCCCGATCATGCGCTCTACGAGCGCTACTTCCCGCAGGGCGGAATCTCCATCTTCACCTTCGAGGTCAAGGGCGGCGGCAAGGCGGCGCAGAAGTTCATCGACCATCTCAAGGTATTCAGCCTGCTTGCCAATGTTGCCGACGTGAAGTCGCTCGTCATCCATCCGGCGAGCACGACGCACTCCCAGATGAATGAGGAGGAATTGAAAAAGAGCGGCATCGCGCCTGGTACGATCCGCCTTTCCATCGGTACGGAGCATATTGACGACATTCTCTACGATTTGGAGCAGGCATTCAAGGCACTCTGATGAAAAGGAAATACGGCAGGGGCTTTTGCGAAGCCTCTGCCGTATTTTTTTGCAGTGCGTTTTCAACGCTGCAGCGCTCTGACCTTGGCGATCATGGCGTCACGCTTCTTCCTCTCTTCGCGCGCGCGCGCGACTGCCCGCGCCTTGAAGGCGGCGAGTTCCTCTTCATCCACCATCTCTACAGCGCCTTCCGTGCGGCGGCACGCGATGTAGAGAAGTGTGATCGTCAGCGCCGTTGCCGTGATCGCGATGAAGGAATGCGGATATCCCGTCGCTTCGACGAAGCGCGGCCCCAAGATCCAGAGGACGGCAACGGGCAGCCATGCGGCGAGCATCGTAAAGGCGAAGCCCAGCACGAACGTGTTCTTCATCTTCCCGGAGGAAAGCACGCGGATGGAATAGCCGAAATGGTGTAGCACCGCCATGACGACGTACTGACCGACGAAAAAACCGATGATCGATATGACGACCCAAGCGGCCTGTGGTATCTCTCCCATGACAAAAGCCTCCCTGCATTATCTAATCGCCTTTCATTATACCATAAGAATTGGATTTTCCCAAGGGCAGGAAGAGGGAAAATATGAGCAAGGAGAAAAATTGGTGCATATTTCTAAAGTATATTGAAAAAAACCTTGAATAATAAAAGTTTTATCAGTATAATGAAAAAGGTGATAAAACATGATTATTCGTAAGCTATACTTAGATCGACTGCTCGCGTTTGTGCGCCAACCCATCATCAAGGTGATCACAGGCATGAGGCGCGCGGGAAAATCCACGTTGCTCACCATGCTGGCGGAGCGGCTATTGCAGGATGGTGTGCGTCAAGAGCAAGTGATTCGCATGAATTTCGAGTCCATGATGTTTGATGACGTTCACGATTATCGGCAGCTTTATCGACGGGTGCAGGAAGAAATCGGTACACAGAAGCAGGTGTATTTGCTGCTCGATGAAGTGCAGCAGGTAGAGCATTGGGAAAAGGCGATCAATTCGCTTTTTGTCGAGGGCGTCGCCGATATTTACATCACGGGGTCGAACGCGAAGTTGCTCTCTTCGGAAATATCTACGCTTCTAGCGGGACGCTATGTGGAGATTCAGATGCTGCCGCTGTCCTTTCGCGAGTACATGGATTTCCTGCCCGAGGGCGAAAAGGATCGGGACGCTGCTTTCGCGCAGTACCTGCGCTACGGCGGCTTGCCTGCGATTCCCGGGCTGCCGCAGCAGGATGAGACGATCGAACTCTTTTTGTCGGGGATTTATCATACGGTCTTGTTGAAAGACGTCGTGGAAAGGAGTGCTGTGCGCGACCCGGCGCTCCTTTCGCATATGCTTCGTTTTCTCGCAGACAATATCGGCAATCCCGTTTCGAGCAGTCGCATCAGCGGTTATCTGACGAGCCATGGAAGGAAGGCCAGCACATATACCATCGACAATTATCTGCACACCTTGGAGAGTGCGTTCATCTTTTATCGTGCGCCGCGTTATGACATCAAGGGAAAGCTGTATTTGAAGACGCAGGAGAAATATTATATCGTCGACAACGGCATCCGCAATGCTTTGCTGGGCTTTCGCGACGGCGATTACGGGCACATTTTGGAGAACATTGTCTATTTGGAACTTCTGCGGCGCGGTTATACGGTCGGCGTCGGCAGGATCGGGCGGATGGAGGTGGATTTCGTGGCGCAGCGCACCGATCGCAAGCAGTATTTCCAAGTGGCTGCCACGGCGCTGGAAGAAGTGACGCGAGAGCGCGAACTGCGTGCCCTTGCTGCGATTCCCGATCAGTACGAGAAGACGCTTCTGACGATGGACAAGTCGTACATCAAGGATTTCAATGGAATCCGCAATGTGAATATTCTTGATTTTCTATTGGATGATTTATGATATAATCAAAGGAGTTTGCAAGCAGGTTCCTACTATACGGAGGGAGGCATTTACAATGAAATTTGCGATGTTCGGCGCGGGCGGCACGGGCGGGGTGCTCGGCGGCTATCTCGCGCTCGCGGGGCACGATGTGACGTTGATTGCACGCGGCAGACACTTGGAGGCTCTGCAGAAGGACGGTCTGACGATCGAGTCGGCGCACCGAGGCACGCTCCATATCAAGAACGTGAAGGCGCAGACGGCGGAGGCTTACGATGAAACGCCCGATGTGCTCTTCGTCTGCTGCAAGTACTACGCGCTTCCCGACGCCATCGCGTTCGCGAAGCGTGCGGCAGGCCCCGATACGCTCATCATTCCGATCTTGAACGTCTTCGGCACGGGCGAGGTCATGCAGAAGGATTTGCCGGGGTTGACCGTGCTCGACGGCTGCATCTACATCTTCGGAAATCTCAAGGCGCCGGGCGTATTGGAGCAGCCGCAGAAGATCCTGCGCGTGATCTTCGGCTTCCGTCCCGATCAGGATAAACGCTTGGAGGCGAAGGCAAAGGCGCTCGAAAAGCTCCTGCAGGATGCTGACATCCGCGGACACTACAGCTTCGACATCCGCCGCGATGCGCTGACGAAGTTCGGCTTTGTCTCGCCGATGGGCGCGGCAGGGCTTTATCACGATGCGACGAGCGAGGCGTTTCAGAAGGAAGGCGCGGTGCGCGACACGTATCTCGGCCTGATCCGTGAGGTCGAGGCGCTCGGCAAGGCGATGGGGATTGTCTTCGAGAAGGATCTCGTGGCAACGGGCATTGCCTTCATCGATGCGTTCGAGCCAGGACTCAAGACGAGTATGCAGCGCGATGTGGAAAAGGGAGGACTTTCCGAGTTCGACGGACTCGTGAACCGCATCGTCGCTCTCGGCGAACGCTATCATGTGCCCGTGCCGCTCTATAAGAAGATCAGCGACTGGGGCAAGTCGAAGGGCATCAAGTGAAATGGGACGGGAAATCATGAAAATCATCGTAGCGATTGATTCTTTCAAGGGAAGTCTTTCCTCTCTTACGGCGGGCGAGACGGCGGCGCAGGCGGCACGCGAGGTGTTCCCCGAAGCTGAGGTGGAGGTCTTTCCACTGGCGGATGGCGGCGAGGGCACGGTCGATGCGCTTGTCGAGGGACTTTCAGGCGAGGTCGTGCGCCTCGCTGTCACGGGTCCTTTGGAAAAGCCCGTCGAGAGCCGCTTCGGCTTCCTGCCCGAGTTGCATACGGCGGTCATCGAAATGGCAGATGCGGCAGGATTGCCGCTCGTGCCCGAAGGCGAGCGCGATCCGCGTCGCACGACGACGTACGGACTCGGCGAACTCATGCTCGCCGCCATCGATCGCGGCTGCCGTGACTTCATCATCGGCATCGGCGGCAGTGCGACGAACGACTGCGGACTCGGCATGCTCACGGCGCTCGGCGCACGCTTTTTCGATGCGGCGGGAAAGGTTGTGGGAAGGACGGGCGGCGATGTTGCCGCCGTGCGGCGCATTGATCTTGCGGGGCTTCATCCTGCGCTCAAGGAGTGCCGCATCCACGTCGCCTGCGACGTGACGAATCCGCTCTATGGCCCCTTGGGCTGCTCGCATGTCTACGGTCCGCAGAAGGGGGCGACGCCTGAGATCGTCGAGGAAATGGATGCGGCGATCCGGGCTTTCGCCGGATTGGCGGAAAGGGAACTTGGCATCGAGGGTGCACAGGTGCCCGGCGCGGGAGCGGCGGGCGGGCTCGGCTTTGCTTTTCACTCGTTTCTCAAGGCGGAGTTGAAGCCCGGCATCACGCTCGTGCTCGACGCTCTGGGCATAGAGAAGGCGCTTGCGGACGCAGACATCCTCCTGACGGGAGAGGGGCGCATGGATCGGCAGACCGCGATGGGAAAAGCGCCGGTCGGCGTCGCCAAGCTCGCCAAGATGAAGAGTCCGAAACTCAAGGCGATTGCGCTGTGCGGCTGCGCCCTGCCCGATGCCGAGGCGGTGAACGAAGAAGGCATTGACGCCTACTTCCCGATTCTCCACCTGCCGATGACGGTCGCAGAAGCGATGGAGGAAGAAACGGCGTGCCGCAATCTCAGGCAGACCGTGCGGCAGGCGCTTCTGCTCTATCGGGCGGCGCAAGGATAGCAAAGCCTGTCGGATATAAAAGAAAAGCCGCTGCGCGAGGCGCAGCGGCGAAGATTCTGGTGCTCATGGAGGGACTCGAACCCCCGACTTCCACCATGTGAGGGTGACACTCTAACCAACTGAGTTACATGAGCAGTATTGGGTTGAACATAAGATGTATTATACACGATTTTTTGTCCTTTGACTAGCCCTGAAAAGTAAAAAAATCGCCGTTATGCACATTTTTTTGTGGATAAAAAAGGTGACTCTGTGGATAAACCTTGAAATACGCTCAATCATTCACTGGTTATCCACAGGGAGTGGGGGAAATTTGTGGAGAAGCAATGAATTGGTTGTTTTTGCCTAAATGAAAACCAATGTGGGAGATATGTCTGGAGTTGTGAGATGCAAGAGACGGAGGTGAGGCGTGATGGGAAGTTTGGAGAAGAAGGTCGAGCTTTTTTGCGAGGTCTTTCCCAAACTCAGCGACTTTGAGAAGGAGGATTGGGAAGAAAATTTTCTCGTGGAATTTACGCACGATTCGACCTCCATCGAGGGAAACACCTTGACCTTGATTGAAACGAAGATGATTCTTGCCGACAAGATCGTTCCGACGGAAACGACACTGCGCGAATTGGATGAAGTGCGCGGCCACGCAGAAGCGTGGCAGTTTGTTAAGGATTGCGTGAAGCGGCACGTTCCTCTGACGGAAGGCATCATCAAGGACATTCATGAAAGAGTCGTTCCCGCGCGGGGCATCGGCGGCATTTATCGCAATATTCCCGTGTATATCCGCGGTGCGCGTCATGTGCCGCCGAATCCGCGCAAGGTGTGGGAGGCGATGAAGGATTTCGCCTATCGCATGGAGCATGACGATTTTGCCGATCCGCTCGAAAAGGCGGCATGGCTTCATGCGGAGTTTGTCAGGATTCATCCGTTTCAAGATGGAAATGGGCGGACGGCGCGCCTTCTTATGAATTATCATTTGCTGGCGCAGGGTTTTCCACCGACTTCCATCAAGTTGAAGAACCGAGGCGCGTATTTCGCTGCTTTGGAAGAGTATTCCGTGGGCGGGCGTCTTACGTCGTTCTTGCAGTTGCTGCAGCAGAATATGGAGAGGGAATTGGAGGCGTTCTTCACGATGTATTCCCTGCACATGGATGTGCCGGAGTTGCAGAGGAGGAGGCCGGAACTGGCGGCTTTGGCGATGTCCTATAGAGAACAGGAGACTGCGAAGTCTTGATGGGACGGCTTTCCGGAAGAAGTGTAAACTACACGCACAAACGTCCACCTTGTGGACATTGTGCGCCGCCCTTAATGAAAGTTACCCAATCAGTCTGCGCCCTTCGGGCTTGACTTCTTGGACTTTCATAGTAAAAAAGGTTTGGGTGTGAATAAGAAAATGACTCAAAAATTTTATGCCGTGCGTGCGGGACGTGCGACGGGAATCTTTCTTACATGGGAGGACTGCCGCGCGCAGGTAGAAGGCTTTCGCGGCGCACGCTATAAGAGCTTTCCGACGGAGGAGGAAGCCCGCGCCTGGCTTACGGCGGCGCAGCCTTTGTCGGCGCTCTTCGAGGAAGAGGAAGCCGCGCCGACGCGCCGTGCGCCCGTGCTCAAAAAAAGCGCCGCAAGGGGCGGCGCAGCGAATGAAGCGGCAGACGATGACAGCCTCTGCCATGTCTATACGGACGGCTCGTGCCTTCGGAATCCGAACGGGCCGGGCGGCTGGGCGGTCTGTATCGTGCGCCCGGGCGAGAAGATGGAGACGCTTTCGGGCGGCAATCCTTCGACGACGAACAACCGCATGGAGATGACGGCGGCGATCGAGGCGCTGCGTCATCTGCCCAAGCGAGAGCCGATCGTGCTGTCGACGGACAGCCAGTATCTGAAGAACGGCATCACGAAGTGGATCTTCAGTTGGAAACGGCGCGGCTGGAAGAAAGCGGACGGGACTCTCGTCCTCAATCAGGAGCTTTGGCAGGAACTCGATGGCCTGATTGCCGGGCGAAGCATCATCTTCCGCTGGGTCAAGGGTCATGCGGGGCACAAGTATAATGAGATCTGCGACATGTTGGCAAAAAGAGAAGCACAAGCCTTTTTATGAAGGTTTGTGCTTCTCTTTTTGCCTACTGCCGCTCCAGCGTCGATTCGCCATAATCGTTGACGGTCACGGAGCCTTTGACGAAGACGAGGGCGGCGAGCAGGAAGACTTCGTAGATTTCGAGGGCGAAGGCGGCGGCGATGATTTCGAGACCGAACGGTTCGCGTGCGAGGATGCGAGGGTCGCCGCCGAAGAACGCGAGGCAGCCGATGAAGGCGAGCGTGAGCGCGAGCGGCACGCCCGCGAGCCAGCCGCTTCTGCCGATGTCGTGCAGACGCTGTGTGACGATGCCGATGGGCAGGATGGCAGCGAGGGCGCAGGAGACCGATGTGCCGTAGAGAGCGACGAGATTGCCGAGAGGCTGCGGCAGGCGCTCCGCCGTTTCCAGCACGACGAAGACGAGCAGCGAGACGAAGAAGAGGAGGAAGAGCAGGCGCAGTAAGAAGCGCTTGCGGTTCATGCGCCCCTTGAGTTGGATCATGCGCAGGAAGAACGGATAGTCCTCCTTGGGGCGCTCCGCGATATGGGGGTGCAAATCAGCGGCGCTCTCGGGTGAGCCGGAAGCATTGCTCGAAAACTCTCCTTCGGCAAAGATCAGATAGACGTGCAGGAGGATGAGCAAGGCGAGTGCCGCGCCCCCATAGGGCAGGACGCTCTTGAGCAGCAGATGATCGGGAGCGACGCCCAAAAGCGGCGGCAGATCGAGGAAGAGGAGCAGTATACGACCCTCTTCGGCGAGCGCGAGGATAATGAGCGGGCAGATGACGGCGATGAGCCATGCTGTATCGCCGTAGCCGAGGTCATGCCAGCGCCGCATGGCCGCGCGCAAGAATACGATCAGCAGAAGTGCGAGAGGCACGCTGATGAGGAGGATGGCGGCGAAAGCGGCCGCGAGCGAGATGTTTTCCGACGGCATGGGGCGGCCTGCGCCGAGCCATGAGAGGACGGCAGCCGTCACACCCGTGACGAGCGCGGCGAGGCCTGCCGCCGCGAGCAGACTGCCGATGAGGTGCAGGACGAAGAGCTTTTGCCCCATGCGGCCTTCGGGCGAGAGCCATTTTTCGAAAAGCCCCTGCAGGAAGCCGCCGCGCGGCGGCGGCTTCACCTCTTCTTCCAATTCGGCTGCCATCTCGCTGCGCTTTTCCTCGTCTGCGAGCAATTCCTGCAAGAGTTCGGCGGCACTTTGGCGCGGCCGCGCTTCGCCGTTCGGCGGTGTTCTTTCCTCGATGCCGTCTTTTTCTGCCTGTGTCTGTCTTTCTGCCGATATCTCTGTCGTGTCAAGGCTGTTCGTGTCGGTTCGCCCGCCTAGTCTGTCCAGCCTGTCCAGCTCGTCCAGCTCGTCTATATCCTCAGAGCCATCGCTGTCGTCTGTCGGTGATTCTTTCGCTTTTTTCGAAGGGAGCAGCATTTCTTCGAGCGCCGCTTCACTCGAAAAGCTCTCGCGTCTCAGGCGTTCTAGGATGCTTTCCGTGTCTTCTGCCGCCTTGCCTGTTTTTGCCATCGGTCATGTCTCTCCTTCGATTCATATCGTTCTCCTGCTTGATTCCTTCAAAATGCGGTCGTAGATGTAGCCTTCGCGCACGCCCGAGTCGCTGTAGGCGATGGAAGAAAGTGCGAAGCGTTCGGTGAGAAGGCCGGCGATGACGAGACCGGGCAGGAGCGTGTGCATGCGGTCGGGAACGGTGCGCATGAGATGCATGGCGTCATCTTCTGTGAGATGGCGATCGCGCAGGAAGCGCGCGAGCAGCGCATCGATTGCCGCGCGTGTGATCGTCCGGCCGTCCGAGGCGGAAAAGAGAGCGGCAGAGAGCGCCGCTGCGCCCTTGAAAGTGCCGCCGATGCCGCAGGCGGGAAGCCCCTGGAGTCCTGTGAAATCTGCGGCGGAATCGAGGATGCGTGCGGCGTCCGTGCGCATCCTCGCGACTTCCTCGCGAGACGGCAGGAGCTCTTTCGTGAATTTCGTGTGCAGGTAGAGAGAGCCGACGGGAAGGCTCGTCTTGCGCACGATTTTTTGCGCCTTGTAGTGAACCATCTCCGTGCTTGCGCCGCCGATGTCGAAGAGCAGTCCTTCTTCAGCGGCAAGGTCGTGCGTCGCGCCGATGAAGTCAAGCTCCGCTTCTTCTTCGCCGCGTATTACATAAATATCCAGTCCTGTGCGTGTTTTGATTTCCGCGATTGCCTCGCGGCTGTTCGCGGCGTTCCTCAGAGCGCCCGTTGTGAAAATTGAGACGTTCTCGATGTGCAGCGCCGCAAGGAACTTTTGGAAATCTTCGAGCGCGTAGACGAGCCGCTTGATGCCGCGCTCTTCGAGCACGTTGTCGTGCATAAATGAGGCGAGTCCCACCGTCGTGTCCTTTTTCTTCATGATTTGCTCCACGGCGCTGTCCTTGATTTGGTAGACCGCCATGCGCACGGTGTTGGAGCCGATGTCGATGATTGCGTGTATCATGGGAATCCTCCGTTATTTGCCAAAAAGGTCGAAGAGCTGCTTGCCGATGAGCACGGTCGTCACGGCGATGAAGAGCGGCCGTACATAGGAACTTCCCTTCTTGATGGCGAGGCGCGCGCCGCACCAGGCGCCGACGATCATGGATATGCCCATGGGGATGGCGTAGGTGAAATCGACGAGACCGAAGTAGGCGAAGAGCACGACGGCGGCGAGGTTGCTCGCAAAATTCAGTGCGCGCGCGTTTGCCGCCGCGCCGAGAAAGTCGAAGCCCACGAGCAGGAAGGCGAAGAGCATGAAGGAGCCTGTACCCGGTCCGAAGAAGCCGTCGTAGAAGCCGAAGGTGAAGGCGACGACGGCGGAGAGCAGGAGAACGCGGCGCGTCATGCCACGGTACTTGTTCTCGCGTCCCCAGTCGCGGCGGAATATGCTGTAGAGGAGCACGAGTGCGAGCATGACGACGACGAGAGGGCGCAGGAAGTCGGGCGGCACCTGCCGCACGACGAGCACGCCGACGGCGGAGCCGAGGAGCGTGATGGGAAAGAGCAGGCGGATGAGCTTCATATTGACCTTGCCGCTCTTGATGAAGGAGATGAAGCTCGTGCACGCGCCCATGACGGCAGCCGCCTTGTTGGTGCCGAGCACCTCTAGGAGCGGCAGCCCAGTCATCATCAGCGCAGGGATAGAGATCAGCCCGCCGCCGCCGACGACAGCGTCGATGAACGCTGAAAAAAAGCCCATGATGCAGATGAAGAGCAGCATTTCCAAGCCCATGATTCAAGCCTCCCCACTAATGTTGTATTTATATAGTACTATGAAAGTCCAAGAAGTCAAGCCCGAAGGGCGCAGACTGATTGGGTAACTTTCATTAAGGGCGGCGCACTTTTGTCCACGAACTTCTGCCGTGGCAGGAATTTCCTGCCGTGCGGCGAATAGAAATCTTTCAAGAGCAGAGAGCGCATGCGGAAAGCGAGGGGAAGCAAGTGACGGAAATCGTGGAAGAGAAGCTCAAGCTGCTGCCGGATTCGCCCGGCGTCTACATCATGAAGGACGCGAAGGGGCGCATCATCTACGTCGGCAAGGCCGTCGTCCTCAAGAACCGCGTGCGGCAGTACTTTCAGAGCAGCAAGCACCAAGCGCCGAAGGTGCGAGCTATGGTCGCGAAGATTGCCGACTTCGAGACGATCCTCACACATTCGGAGGTCGAGGCGCTGATCTTGGAGTGCAACCTCATCAAGAAGCACCGCCCGCGCTACAACATCAGCCTTAAGGATGACAAGAGCTATCCGTACCTCAAGGTCACGCTGGCCGATGAGTATCCGCGCGTCGTGGTCACGCGGCGCGTCACGAAGGACGGCTCGCGCTACTTCGGCCCCTATACGTCAGCGGGCGCGATGCACGAGAGCGTGAAGCTCCTGAAGAGACTCTTCCCGCTGCGCACATGCAAGAACATGAAGGTCGAACGTCCATGCTTGGAGTATCACATCAAGCGCTGTCTTGCGCCGTGCTGCGAGCCGGTTGACAAGGAGGAGTACGGCGCGATGATCCGCGAGGTCTGTCTGTTCCTCGAAGGTCGGACGGAGCAGGTGGAAAAGGAGCTTTCGCGCCGCATGACGGAGGCGGCGGAGGACTACGACTTCGAGCGGGCGGCGCGTCTGCGCGATCAGCTCGCCGCCGTGCGCAAGGTGGCGGAGAAGCAGAACATCGTGACGGGATCGGGCGACCAGGATGCCATCGGCATGGCGCGATCGGGGCTGGGCGCGGTCGTCATGGTCTTTCTCATACGCGCGGGCAAGATGGTCGGGCGCGAGCACTTCCTGCTCTCGGGCAGTGAGGAGGAGACGGACGAGGCGCTTCTTACGGCATTCTTGAAGCAGTACTACCATCGCGCAGCGTTCGTACCGCGCGAGATCCTGCTGCCGTTTCCCATCGAGGAGACGGAACTTTTGGAGGGGTGGCTCGCCGAGCGCAAGGGAGCGAAGGTGGCGCTCGCCGTACCGCAGCGCGGCACGAAGCACGACGTCGTCGAAATGGCTCGTTCCAACGCGGAGAAGTACATCGCGGACGAGGCGGCACGCATTGAGCAGGCGAACGATCAGACGCTCGGTGCGGTCCGGGAGCTTGGACGCTATCTCGGACTCAAGGAAGAGCCGATGCGCATGGAGTGCTTCGACATCTCGCACAATCAAGGCTCGGAGACGGTCGCCTCGATGGTCGTCTTCGAGGGCGGCTTGCCGAAGAAGTCCGACTATCGGCGCTTCAAGATACGAAGCGCCGAGGGAAAGCCCGACGATTTCCTCTCGATGCGCGAGGTGACGGAGCGTCGCTACACCAAGCTCGCGGAAGACGAAATGCCCGACCTCATCATCATCGACGGCGGCAAGGGACAGCTTTCGTCCGCGCTGGAAATCATCCGCGGCGCGGGGCATCTCGATGTGCCCGTCGTCGGGCTTGCCAAGCAGTTCGAGTACATCTTCACCGAGGGCAGTTCCGATCCCGTGATCCTGCCGCGCCGCAGCCAGGCGCTCTACCTCATCGAGCGCATTCGCGACGAGGCGCACCGCTTTGCCATCACATACCATCGCAAACTGCGCGGCAAGCGCAATCTCGTCTCCGTGCTCGACCATATCGCGGGCATCGGACCCAAGCGGCGCAAGGTGCTCTGGAATCATTTCGGCACGATCGCGAAGATCAAGGCGGCGAGCGTCGAGGAGCTTGCCGCCGTCGACGGTATGACGCTTCCCGCAGCGGAAGCCGTGAAGAATTTCTTCCTCGCGCAGGAGAAGATGCTTGCGGGGGAGGAATAGCGCATATCACTGCGTTTCAAGTGATTTCTTTTTTGAAGACGTTGCGTAAAGAATCGCTGTTCTATATAATAGGGGAAAGAGTCAATCGAAGGAGGAGATCATACTTTTATGGATAGAGAAGAAGCTTTGGCAAATGCCTTAAAGCATATAGAGAAAGAATTTGGCAAAGGATCGATCATGCGCCTTGGCGAGGCGTCGGCAAACATGAACGTGGAGACGATTCCGACGGGCATTCTGCCGCTCGACGTCGCGCTCGGCGTCGGCGGCCTGCCGCGCGGGCGCATCGTCGAGGTTTATGGCCCTGAAAGCTCGGGCAAGACGACGGTCACCTTGCACATGATCGCTGAGGCGCAGAAGAATGGCGGCATCGCGGCATTCATCGACGCCGAGCACGCGCTCGATCCCGTCTATGCGAAGAAGCTCGGCGTCAATATCGACGAGCTTTTGATTTCGCAGCCCGATACGGGCGAGCAGGCGCTTGACATTGTTGACGCTCTCGTGCGCAGCGGCGCGATCGACATCATCGTCGTTGACTCCGTGGCGGCACTCGTGCCGAAGGCGGAAATCGACGGCGATATGGGCGATCAGGTCGTCGGCATGCACGCGCGTCTCATGAGCCGCGCCATGCGAAAGCTCACGGGATTCATCAGCAAGTCGCGCACGGTCGCCGTCTTCATCAACCAGATTCGTGAGAAGGTCGGTGTCATGTTCGGCAGCCCCGAGACGACGACGGGTGGCCGCGCCCTGAAGTTTTATTCGACCGTGCGCCTCGACGTGCGCAAGACGGACAAGATCATGCAGGGGCAGGAGATGATCGGCAACCGCACGAAAGTCCGGGTCGTCAAGAACAAGGTTGCGCCTCCTTTCAAGACGGCAGAGTTCGACATCATGTATGGCGAGGGCGTCTCGCGCGTCGGCACGGTGCTCGACATCGCGACAGACTTTGACATCATCGAAAAGAGCGGCTCGTGGTATTCCTACGACGGTTCGCGCCTCGGCCAGGGCAAGGAAAATGCGAAGAAGGCTCTAAAAGAAAAGCCCGAGCTGGCCGCTGAGATCGAGGAGAAGGTGCGTGCCAAGCTCATGGAACAGGCGACGGCAGCAAAAGATGGGGAGGTAGAGCGTGTCCCCGATGACGAGAATGAGCGAGAAACCGCAGGAAAACAGTCGGAAGCGGCAGCGGACGAAGATTGAGAAGACGGCGCTGATGAAGGCGGTCGACCTCCTCGCGCGTGCCGAGCACAGCACGGCGCATCTCGCGCGAAAACTCGCACAGCGCGGCTATGAGGAGGAAGAAATCAAAGCGGCGCTCGCCACCTTGACGGAGCGCGGCTATCTCGACGACGAAGAGGCGTGCCGCCACCAGTTTGCGTTTCTTTACGAAGAGAGCCGCCAGAGTGTGCGCCAGATTACGGCGAAACTCATGCAGAAGGGGTTTTCCGCGGCGCTCATCGCTGACTGCGTGCCGGACGATACATTTGAGCGCGAGCGGGATGCGGCGGGGCGATGCCTTGCCCTGCATTTCAAGAAAAATGCCGATGCACAGAAGATGCTGCAGCATCTTTATCGGCGCGGCTTCTCGACTGCCGTCTGCCGCGCCGCCGTTGCTGACTTCACCGAAGAGGAAGAGGATTGAAGGAGGATTTGCCTTGCAGAAGGATAGCCATGAATTGATTGTCGTACTGGACTTTGGCGGTCAGTACAACCAGCTGATCGCACGCCGCGTGCGCGAGTGCAGCGTCTACTGCGAGGTGCATCCGCATACGATCCCTCTGGAGAAGCTTCGTGCGCTCGCGCCCAAGGCGATCATCTTTACGGGCGGCCCTGAGAGCGTCTACAAGAAGGATTCCGCGACGTACAGCGAGGAAATTTTCTCCCTCGGTATCCCCATCCTCGGTATATGCTACGGTTCGCAGCTCATGGCACACAAACTCGGCGGCAAGGTTGAGACGGCGCCTGTCAGCGAGTACGGCAGGACGGAGCTTCAAATTGCGGACGGGGCGTCCGTGCTCTTCGCTGATGTACCGCAAAAGAGCATCTGTTGGATGAGCCACACCGACTACATCGCCGAAGCGCCCAAAGGCTTTCGCGTGACGGCAAAGACCGCGAACTGCCCCGTCGCGGCGATGGAAGATGCGGCACGAAAGCTCTATGCCGTGCAGTTCCATCCCGAGGTCATGCACACGGAATACGGCACGAAGATTCTTGAAAACTTTGTGCGCCGCGTCGCGCTGTGCAAGGGCGATTGGCAGATGTCGGCCTTCGTCAAGACGACGGTCGACGCTCTGCGCGAGAAGATCGGCGCGGGCAAGGCGCTCTGTGCGCTTTCGGGCGGCGTCGACTCCTCCGTGGCGGCGGTCTTGCTCTCGAAGGCGATCGGCAAGCAGCTGACGTGCGTCTTCGTCGATCACGGCCTCCTCAGAAAGGACGAGGGCGACGAGGTCGAGGCCGTGTTCGGCGCGGAAGGTCCGTACGACTTGAACTTTATCCGCGTCGACGCCAAGGAGCGTTTCTATGAAAAACTCAAGGGAGTGACAGAACCGGAGAAGAAGCGCAAGATCATCGGCGAGGAATTCATCCGTGTCTTTGAAGCCGAAGCGAAGAAGATCGGCAAGGTCGATTTCCTCGTGCAGGGGACGATTTATCCCGACGTCATCGAGAGCGGTCTCGGTAAGTCCGCCGTCATCAAGAGCCATCACAACGTTGGCGGACTGCCCGACTGCGTCGACTTCAAGGAAATCATCGAGCCTCTGCGTCTCTTGTTCAAGGATGAGGTGCGAAAGGCTGGCCGCGAGCTTGGCATCCCCGAGCATCTCGTCAATCGCCAGCCGTTCCCTGGCCCCGGCCTCGGCATCCGCATCATCGGCGAGGTCACGGCGGAGAAGGTCAAGATCGTCCAGGAGGCCGATGCCATCTATCGCGAAGAGATCACCAAGGCCGGCGTCGACAAGACCCTCGGCCAATACTTCGCCGCGCTCACGAATATGAGAAGCGTCGGCGTCATGGGCGACGGCAGGACGTACGACCATGCCATCGCGCTCAGAGCCGTCCTCACGAGCGACTTCATGACCGCCGAGAGTGCGCCTCTCCCTTGGGACGTCCTGCAGAAGGTCACGAGCCGCATCGTCAACGAGGTCAGGGGCGTCAACCGCGTGCTCTACGACTGCACCGGCAAGCCGCCGGGGACGATCGAGTTCGAGTAGTTGCCAAAACGCCGCAACCCCTTGATATGAAAGGAGTTGCGGCGTTTTGTTTTGCATCGTGACCATCCATGGAACTGCATATTCATATCTTGACTTCTGTTTTCGGTAGTGATAAAATGCTTAAAGAAATCAGTTGATGACATACGTCAACCAATCGAAAAGCCCCGACGGGAGTGATGACCCGAAGGGGCTTTTTGGTGCGCTGATGAGGCGCATCTTGCTGGTGTCACATCGCAGCTGGTTTCTACTGCGCCAGCATCTGCAGGATCAGCGTCCCGAGGATGCTCCCAAGGATACTGATGAGCAGGGAAACCATGAAATCAATCAATGACATTGTGTCAACCTCCCTCCTAGCCGGATTGGCTTGATGAGGGCCATGGCAGTGATAGTATATCATATTTCAAAGTTTAGAGCATAAAGTATATGAGTTACATCGACCAACCGCGTTCCAACGGCGGCAAGCAGCGAAAACTCGCCCAGCAGACTGTTGTCGCAAAAACTACGAAAATGTGCATAAAGGGAGTATTTTCTTTGATATAAAGTCAATATTTTCAAGGCCTGTAGAATGTTTTTGATGTGTGGAGTTTGAGTGGTATAATATAAGTGGTCTTATTGTATGAATGGGGGAATGGATATGGAATCTAAGGAAGAAATGAGAAAAAACGTGGACTCGGCAATCAAGGTGCATGAATTGGAAGGTTTTAAGTTTACGGAGGAGGAACTGGCGGTTTTCGATCGCATTGCGAATCTCGAGATCACGACGGAGGAGGCAAGAGAGATATTCCGTGAGAAGCTGGCGGGGAAAAAGAGGCGAAGATTGTATGAGCGCAAGTGATCCATATCTGCAACCCAACGGGGTCTTGAGAAATAAGTTGGGGATACAGGATGGGTATGAGTTCTTGGCTTATGAGAAAAACTTCGTGGTGACACGGTATAATGAAATGACGGTTTGGGGCTACGCCCGTGTATCGACAAAGGGGCAGAAGGCTCATGGAAATTCCTTGGAGGAACAGGAGCAACGCCTGAGAGAAAATGGAGCCTCTTCGGTTACGGCGGAGCAGTTTTCCGGAGCATCCATGGAGTGTCCGAAGCTTCAAGGTCTGCTTGGCCGCATGGAAGCGGGCGACGTTTTGATTGTGACGAAACTGGATCGCCTTGCCCGCAATGCGGAGGAGGGGATTCATGTAATCCGTTCTCTTATTGAGCGCGGCGTGAAAGTCAATGTCTTGAACGTAGGGTTGCTCGATCAGATGCCTATGGGAAAGTTTTTTATTACGACGCTTCTTGCAGTGACCGAGCTTGAGCGGAGCATGATTCTGGAACGTATGCAGGAAGGCAAGGCGATTGCCAGGACGAAACAGGGGGTTCGTGAGGGCAGGCCTCCGATCGATAGGGCGAGGAAGGAACATGCGCTTGCCCTGCTGCGAGAGGGACGTTCCTATAAGGATGTGGCTGCTGTGACGAACCTGAGTGTATCGACGCTTTCGCGATATGTGCGGGAAAATGCGAGGAGGGCAGCGGAAAATGAAAATTGAGCGAAGATACAATCCGGATGACTATGAAGCGGGTTTGCGGTATGATATGAATCGCGCTTATGAGTTGGCCGAGCAGGACAATCAGCTTTCTTTATATGGAGCGGTGGTTGACGTTCATTGGAGCGTGAAGGAAGCTGTCAAATTCCGTGAGATTGATCCGATCAAGGGGCAGGAAATCCAACGCTTTTTTTGGGGGCTTGTCCATGATTGATTTGACGCATTGCCAGGAGATCATCAACACGTTTGGAGGATCAGAGAAAAAGAAGAGAATTCTTTATGATCATCGGATATACATGGTGAAATTTCCTGATCCAGTGAGAGAGCTTCATAATTCTTTGAGCTACATGAACAATCAATTCTCTGAGGATATCGGCTGCAAGATATTCAAGACATTGGGGTTTGAAACGCAAAATACTTTTCTGGCAACCTATAAAATGCCGAATGGAGAAGAGAAGATTGTTGTTGCCTGCGAGGATTTCACGCAAGACGGAAAGAAATTGATTGAGTTCCACAAGCTTGTTTTACAGGAGGTGGAAAGCGACAGTTTGCGAACGCAGGCTAACGTGGATAATGTGATGATGGTCATTGAGCAAACAAAGCAAATTGTTGACAAGGAAGAATTTAAAAGAAAATTTTGGGATATGTTCATTGTTGATGGGTATATCAATAACCGAGATCGAAATATGGATAATTGGGGTGGCGTGTTGAATGCTGAAAATGAGCTTTCGTTTGCACCCATCTATGATTGTGGTTCATCTTTGTCGGCGTTGCTGCCTGAAGAACTCATGCAGCAGCGATTGAATGGAGGGCAGGAATTCAAACGAGAGGAATTCAATGTCTATTCGTGTTATCGGGAGGATCGCAAGAGGATTCTTTTTTCCGAATATCTGAAAAATCCCCATAAAGATTTGCAGGAAGCGATTCTTCGTATTGTGCCTAAGATAGAAAAACAACAGGGAGATATTTCTAAAATTATAGAAACGACGCCGGTGATTTCTGAGGTTTATAAAACGTATCTCAAACGCAGTCTTGAGCTACGGTATCAAAAAATTTTACTACCGGCATTGAAACGGGTTTTGGAGAAAGAAACAGGCAAGACAACAGGAGTGCTTGTTCGGAAGAAAGGGCGTGTTATGGGCGTTAAGCATGAGAGTGAACAAGGTGCAGAACGATAAGAGCGGACGGAAGCGTGCCCCCCGTATGCCCCCCAAAAATCTCAAAAAGGCACATAATAAGGAGAATGAGAGGAATGGGGAGAACGGGAAGCCTTGAAATATAAGGCTTCACAAGAGCAGCTAAAATATAAGAATTGAGTTCGAGTGATGAAAACGAGTAGGATTCAACGAGCCTCCCGTCATCTTTTGATGGGAGGCTTTTTTACGGCATAAAGAACTGCGTCATATCTACGCCTTCGAGCGTCAAGAGTTGCACCTTCTTGTCGATGCCGTCGGCGTAGCCTGTGAGACTGCCGCTCGTGCCGACGACGCGGTGGCAGGGGACGATGACTGAGATGGGGTTGTGCGCGACGGCGCCGCCGACGGCGTGGGCTGCTTTTTCCATGCCGATGCGGCGGGCGATTTCGCCGTAGGTGATCGTTTCGCCGTAGGGGATTGAGAGCAGGACATCCCAGACTTTTTGACGAAACGGCGTGGCTTTCGGTGCGAGCGACGGCAGAAAGTCGGGTTTCTTTCCGCTGAAGTAGAGGTCGAGCCAGCGGCATGTCTCCTGGAATACGGGGAGGCTTTTTTGTTTGTGCTCCTCTTCGAGCGTAGCGGCGAAGTATTTCTGCCCGTCGAACCAAAGGCCGACGAGCGCCGTGCCGTCGCTGGCGAGGGTCATGGAGCCGAATGGCGAATTGTAATGTGCTGTGTATTGCATGGAGATGCTTCCTTTCGTATAGTGGAATTTTCAGATATTTTGACGCAATGTTCTCTAATTATTATAAAGCAAAGATGAGAGGAAGCCCAGTTGTATTTTTATGAGAATATCGTCTGAATATTATTGAAATTCTGTTGAACAATACTATATATCATGATATCATATGGAAAGAAGATTGAAGATGGGCGGTTGAATTTATCGGTATTGCCTTAACAGTAAGGAAAACAACAAAGATCAGGAAAATGATGATGGCATCGTGGATGAATCGAGTGAAGACGATAGGAAGGAGGAAAAGATTTTGCCCAATAAAAAGGAGTATGTCGAGAGGTATGACGGTGCGGATGATGCGGCGCCGGGCTGGGATGCGATTGATGCTGCTTTGAAAAAGATCTACCCGAATACAGAGGCAAGGCATTACGGTACGATCATCAAATTTATGTTGGGCGGCAAGGATCCGCTTGATGGAATCAGTATATATGACAACAGTGAGCAGGAATTTCATCGTCATGTTGTAAGCTACGGTATGTCGGATTTGTATTATGATCCCGATAGTGCGAACAAGGAATTCAGCGGTTGGGGATGCGAATTTACCATGCGCATCGTGCCTTTTGTAGATGATAAAGATGCGGAAAATAAGGATGGAAGCATGGCACATAATGAGCCGCGCTGGGTGATCAACTTGATGCAGAATATTGCCAGATATGTATACGATACAGGAAATTACTTCGAGGCGTATCATTTCATGCCTGCGAACTCACCAATACGATTGGAGTCGGATACGAAATTGGTGGGGATTATCATGGCTCCCGATCTGCAGTTGGGTGGGATGGATACCGTGCATGGCAGGGTGGAGTTCCTGCAAATGGTGGGCGTTACGCAAAAGGAGCTTGACTGGCTGTGTGAAGAACCGACGGTTGCAAGAGGAAAAATGCTTGTAGACCGCATGCGGCAAGATAATCCGCTTCTGCTTACGGATTTGAAGCGCGTAAAGGAATATGTTTAGTCTCAATTCTGTCGTGCAGACATGAGACGGATTCTTTGAGTACATCAAGGAATGCCTATATGTGTTTCATGATTGGATATAAATGTAAGGAAGATATGGGGCAGACTGCGGTGCATTCGGTTGATATGAGGATTTACGGAGAACTTTGGGGACATCCTTTGCATCGCAAGTGAATGTTCGAAAAAACGCATCCATTCATGAAGCGAAGCTTCTGAATGGATGCATTTTTGTTTTTATGGAGGTGCGAGATGAAACGATTTGCTTTGTTTATTTTATGCGCACTCGTGCTGCTCGTTTCGGGGCAGAGCGAGGCAGCGATGGGAATTTCGCCGGATTCAGTCCATCGAATTTTGGAGCGTCTGGCAGGCACATGGTACGATGAAGAGGGGCGTGCGGTGCTCACGATTGAGGGCAATACGATCAACGGCTGCGAGGTTGTCGGCGGCGATCGACTGGCAAACGGACCCGGCAGCGGCTCTCTGGACTTCAGCATTCGAGAGGCGGCCGGCACGCGCACGCTGCGTATTGGTTGGCTACTTTTCGGCGGGCCGGGGGACTACATCCGACTGAACGATGGGGAAGCGCTGCAGCGTACGCTGAATCCTGCTTGCTCCGAATCCGTCGAGGGCGTTCGCCTCGGTATGCGCACGCGCGCCGTGCGGGAAAGGCTCGGTGCGGGGCAGGAATTGAGCAGGGAAAATATTTGCCGTGCAGGCGATGATACTTTTGCTTACGGCTGGTATTATCCGGGCAAGGGGCTTATCGTTCTCCATAAAGACGGAATCGTGACAGGCCTTGTTCTGCTGCCAGGGAGCAAACTGTATTTTGACCGCTCCGGCCTCGGGGCAAACGACGGGCGGGCGGCATACGCGCGCGCCTATAAGATGTCCGAGATCCCCGAGGAAAGGACGTACAACAATCCGCTGGCGTTCTATGAGATCGCTCCCGGGGAGTTCTTCTCGTTCGGAAAGAATGGGAGCTATGTCAGGTTCAGCGCTGTGGCGCATTGATTTTTGGTGATAGTGGAATCTTTGCAGGATTGGGAGGTGCGAGATGAAAGGATTGGCGATGTTCGCCTTATGTGCGTTCGTGCTGCTCGCTTTGGGACAGAGTGCGGCGGCGGAGCCGCGCGACGATCTCGATGTGATTTTGGAGCGCATGGCGGGCACTTGGTACGATGGAGACGGAGGCGCGGCGCTCACGATTGGGGAGCGCACGATCAACGGCTGTGAAGTCGTCGGCTGGGGACAATGGGTAGGCGGTGTTGAATCCGGCGGCGCGGAGTTCCGCGTCAAAGAAGCGGGCGGAGAGCGCACGCTTCATATCGGCTGGAAGCTTTTCGGCGGTGCGGGGGATTATATCACGTTGGCGGGCGGCGATGCATTGCAGCGCACGCTGACTCCGGACTACTTTGAGTCTGTCGGCGGCATTCATTTCGGTATGCGCATGAGCGCCGTGCAGGAGATTCTCGGAGTGGGGAAGGAATTGCGTCGGGAGGAGCCCTGTCATGCAGGAGACATGAGCTTTTCCCAGAGCTTGTATTATCCGGATAAGAGGCTCATCATTTTTCGCGAAAACGGAATCGTGACAGGACTCGTGCTTCTCCGGGGGAGCAAGCTGCACTTTGACCGCTCAGGCCTCGGGGTAAACGATTCGCGGAAGGCGTACGCCAGCGCCTACCGTCTGCCGCAAATTCCTGAGGAGTCGTCGAGAAGCAGCATTGCAGTTTATCGCATCACTCCCGGCGAGAATCTTTCCTTCGGACTGGATGGAAGCTATGTCATGCTCAGTATTTACGAGAATTAAGGTACAAAGAACCGCGCCATATTCACGCCTTCGAGCGTCAAGCTGGCGATTGTGATGGGACTGAGCTGTGTACTGCATGGGGATGTTTCCTTTCACATGGTGAATTTTCAGGTATTGACTGTTTCGTAGTACATTTCCTCCGTTATGGAGCAGAGAAAGGAAGAATGCCCGCTGCAGTTCGATGAAGTTATCGTCTGAATATTGGAAAAGCTATTGTGTAATGCTGCATATCATGGTATCATATACAGGAGACGCGTACAGCTATTCTTGGAGGCCGTGGGTACCCCGTTGCGGGCACCCCCGGAAAGGCGTCTCGCATAAGATGCCAACAGCAATCCTGATCCGTATAGTCACAATAGTGAGGCACGACCTCACCGGGCGGAGCGGCTTGCTGTTTCCGTCCGCGGCATCTTGTTTTTGTATATGTTCCCGGCGTATGCTGCGGAGAATGAATCTGTCCGGCACATTTGCATCTGCACTTTGCGCCGGGCTTTTTGCGCGAAGGAGGAAGCACGATGCTCGACTTGCTCAAAGAGGAAAGCAATAAGACGTACACGCGGACGGAGAACGATGCCGCGACCTACGCTGGCTCAGGTTCGGACGTGCTCGACTTCTTTGCGGCGGTCGGCGCCTTGCGCTCTGCGAAGGAGGCGGAGATCGTCGCGCGCTTCACGCGCGCTTTTGCCGAGGATCCTGTGCGTGCGCTGCGCACGCTCTTCTATGCGCGTGATGTTCGCGGCGGGCTGGGCGAGCGTCGCGTCTTTCGCGTGCTTCTGCGCCATCTTGCCGCGTATGCGCCTGCGTGCGTGGAGAAGAATCTGCCGCTCATCCCCGAGTACGGGCGCTGGGACGATGTGCTCGCGCTCTTTGGCACGCCGTTGGAGTCTGCCGCCATTCGCTTGATTCGTAAGCAGCTAGAAAGCGATCTCGGCGCGTCGCAAAAAGGGGAGGATGTCTCCCTCCTAGCGAAGTGGCTGCCGTCCGTCAACACCTCGTCGCGTGAGGCGCGTGCTAAGGCGCGTCATCTGGCGGCGTCGTTCGGGATGCAGGAGGCGGAATATCGAAAGATGCTCGTCCGTCTGCGTCGCTGCATCCGGATCATCGAAGATCATTTGCGCACGAAGGACTACAGCTTTGATTATGCGAAGCAGCCGTCCAAGGCGATGTTCAAGTACCGCGAGGCTTTTCGGCGCAACGATGCGAAGCGCTACGAGGCCTTCTTGGAGCGCGTGGCGCGCGGGAATGAGACTCTTCATACGGGGACGCTCTATCCTTACGAAGTCATTCGCCCGCTTTGCCATTGGGATAGTGGAAGAGGCCTTTCGGCGGAGGAATCGCGTACCCTCGACATCACATGGAAGGCGCTTCCCGACTATACGCGTGGGGAGAACGCGCTCGTCGTGCTCGACGGTTCCGCTTCCATGTATGGGGGCGGAGAGCCTTTGCCGGCCTGCGTCGCGCTCTCGCTCGCCGTCTATTTTGCAGAGCGCAATGAGGGCGCGTTCCGCGATCATTTCATCACGTTTTCTCGTAAACCGCGCATCCTTCAGATCAAGGGCACGACGATTGCGGACAAGGTCAGCTATTGCAGGACGTTTAACGAGGTGGCAAATACGAATCTCGAAGGCGTCTTCCGCCTTCTGCTACATGCGGCGGTTTCGGGCGGCGTGTCGCAGCAGGAGATGCCCGAGGTGCTTTACATCATCACGGACATGGAGTTTGACGCCTGTACGGAAAATGCCTCTGTGACAAATTTTGAGCAGGCGAAGAAGATGTTTGCCGAAGCGGGCTATCGCTTGCCGCGCATCGTTTTCTGGAACGTGCAGAGCCGCCGCCAGCAGCAGCCCGTCAAGATGAACGAGCAAGGCGTCATGCTCGTTTCCGGCTGCAGTCCCAGCGTATTCTCCATGGTGGTGGAGGATCGCATCACGCCGTATGAATATATGGAAAAGGTGCTGGCAAGCGAGCGATATGCGGCGATTCAGGCGTAAGGGCAGAGGAGCTGGAAAAGAAAAAGCATGGCGTGCGCGTCATGCTTTTCTTTGTCTCGGAAAATACGAGAAGCATAGAAAACTACACGCACAAACGCCCATTTCGTGGACATTGTGCGCCGCCCTTAATGAAATCTCGCCAATCGCTCTGCGCCTTCAGTTTGATTTCTTGGGTTTCATAGAAAAATAATGGGATAAAGTGCTTGACAGAGTGTGCAGCTCTGTTTTATAATGGCAACATCGATTTTCAAATCGTCAAGTGTATATATGTAAATCGTAGAGCAGGAAATAGTAGCCTTGTAAACTTTCCTACAGCGAGCCGATGACCCTTCGGGGAGGTGTGATGATCGGCGGGAAGCGCATGGTGAATGGTCCTGTGAGAGTCCACCGAAAGGCTGTGCCGAGTAGGCTGGAACGGCTGCCACCGTTAGAGGGCTAGGGTATCGGTTTTTCCTGTACCTGAAACGAGAGGTCAATTTCAGGGTGGCTGCGAATCCATTTCGTCCCGAGGCGGCGAAGTGGCTTTTTTGTTTTCTGAACTTGACTTGAAAAGGGTGGCACCGCGAAATATTTCGCCCCTTGCAGGTTTGTGATTCCTGCAAGGGGCGATTTTTTTTGAAGGAGTGAGTGGTATGAAGGTCAAGATTTGCGGCTTGCGCACAGAAGAGGCGGTGTTGGCGGCGGAGGACGCGGGGGCGGACTTTTTGGGTTTTATCTTTTACGAGAAGAACCATCGCCATGTTTTGCCGGAAGAGGTGCGCGGTCTGACGAAGCATGTGCAGCGCGCCAAGACGGTTGGGGTGTTTGTCGATGCACCGCTCGACGCGGTCAATGCCGCCGCAGATTTCTGCAGTCTTGACTTCGTGCAGCTCCACGGGCATGAGAGCGCCGCCTATGCGCGTGCGGTCTGCCGTCCCGTCATCAAGGCGTTTCGCTGGGGCGACGACTTCTCGGTGGAGAAGGCGAACGAGTATCCGGCGGAGATCATTCTGCTCGACAGCTTTTCCAAAGACGCTGTCGGCGGTACGGGGCAGCGCTTCCGCTGGCGTGAGGCTGCGGAGGAAACGGCGCGTCTCGAAAAGCCCCTGTTGGTCGCGGGCGGCATTGCGAGCGGCAATGTGCGCGAGGCGGAAGAGGTCTTCTGCCCCTACGGCGTCGATGTTTCGGGCAGTCTTGAGATCGAGAAGCGGAAATCCGTCGAGAGGATACGAGCATTTATGGCAGTTGTGCAGAAACGGAGGATTCCGGAATGAAAGATATTTTAGCGGAAATCGTGGAGAAGAAGCGTGACTTGGTGGCGGAGGCGAAGCGGCGGCTGCCGTTTGCCGAGCTCAAGGCGAGGGCGAGGGAGCGCTGCGGCGGCTTTTATATGACGAAGCGCTTTCAGGCGCGCGACTGGAATCTTATTGCCGAGTGCAAGCTGCAGTCGCCTGCCAAAGGAAGGCTGTGCCGCACGCATACGGTGGATGAACTCGCACGCATCTATGCGGAGAACGGCGCTTCGATGCTGTCGGTTCATACTGATCCGCATTTCCTCGGCTCGAACGAGGACTTGGCGCGCGTGCGTTCTCTCGTCGATCTGCCGCTCTTGCGCAAGGATTTCATCATCGACGAGTATCAGATCTTCGAGGCGCGCATGCTCGGCGCGGACGCCGTGCTGCTGATCGCGCGCATCCTCTCGCCTGCCCAGCTTTTAGAGTATGTGTTCCGAGCATGGGAGATCGGCCTAGATGTGCTCGTCGAGGTGCACGATGAGGCGGACATGAAGGCCGCCCTGGCGACGCCGGCCGAGTTTATCGGCATCAACAACCGCAATTTGCAGACGTTCACGACCTCGATCGAGAACACATTGGAGCTTCTGCCCAAGGCGGAGGAAAGCCGCACATGGATCAGTGAGAGCGGCATTTTCAGCGCTGCGGATGCGCGCCGCCTGCAGGAGGCGGGCTGCGGCGGCATTCTCGTGGGCGAGGGGCTCGTGCGTGCCGATGATGTTGCGGAGATGACGCGGCGCCTGGCGGAGCCGCGTGCACTGGCGCAGGAGAGCGCCTGAGCGGGGAAGAAGCGCAAAGGAAATTATTGCTATTGATTATAGAAGAAAGTTGAGGGATTTACATGAAAAAGAAGGGGAGATTCGGGGCATACGGCGGACAGTATGTGCCGGAAATCGTCATGCCGGCGCTGCAGGAATTGGAAGCCGCCTATGCGAGATGCAGGGAGGACGAGGAGTTTCAAGCGGAGTTTCGGCGCTATCTGCAAGAGTACGCAGGCCGTCCGACGCGATTGTACTTTGCCGAGAAGCTTACCGAGCATTACGGCAAGGCGCGCATCTTCCTCAAGCGCGAGGATCTTCTGCATACGGGCGCACACAAGATCAACAATGCGCTCGGGCAGGCATTGCTCGCAAAACGCATGGGCAAGAAGCGCATCGTCGCCGAGACGGGCGCAGGGCAGCACGGCGTCGCCTCGGCGACGGTCGCGGCGCTCTTCGGCATGGAGTGCCATGTCTTCATGGGGGAGGAAGACGTCAAGCGCCAGAGCCTCAACGTCTTCCGCATGGAGCTTTTGGGCGCGAAGGTCATTCCCGTCGCGAGCGGCACGGGCACGCTCAAGGATGCGACGAGCGAGGCGATCCGCTACTGGGCGACGAATATCACGGACACCTACTACATCATCGGCTCGGCGGTCGGGCCGCACCCGTACCCGAGCATGGTGCGTGACTTCCAGAAGATGATTGGCGAGGAGATCCGCGCACAGGTCAAGGCGGCGTGCGGGCAGCTGCCCGATGCGCTCGTCGCCTGCGTCGGCGGCGGCAGCAACGCCATCGGCACGTTCTATGATTTCAAGGACGAGGCTTCCGTCAAGAAGTACGGCGTCGAGGCCGGCGGGCGCGGCGAGGCTCCCGTCGACAACGCGCGTACCTTGAGCGGCGCCGGTGAGCCGGGCGTCCTGCACGGCGCTTACAGCTACCTGCTGCAGGACGCGGACGGACAGGTCGTCGAGGCGTATTCCGTTTCCGCAGGGCTCGATTATCCGGGCGTCGGCCCCGAGCATTCTTACTTCAAGGATCAAGGCATCGTGGAGTACGTTTCGGTCACGGACGAGGAAGCGCTCGCGGCGTTTCAGCGGCTTTGCCGCCTGGAAGGCATCGTGCCCGCCATGGAAAGCTCCCATGCGCTCGCGTATCTTGAGAAACTGATGCCCGGGACGAAGGAGAATGAGGTCGTCGTTGTTTGCCTCTCAGGGCGCGGCGACAAAGATGTGCAGATGGTGGCAAAAGCATTGGGGAGGGAAAGCGAATGAGCACGCGTTTGGAACATGTATTGAACGGTCTGAAAGAAAAGGGCAGGAAAGGGCTCATCATCTATCTGACGGCGGGCATGCCCGATGCGGAAGGCATGATCGATGCGGTGCGCCGCACAGAGGCGGCGGGAGCCGACGTCATAGAGCTCGGGCTGCCGTTTTCCGACCCGATGGCGGACGGTCCCGTCATCCAGACGGCTTCCGTCGCCGCCTTGAAGGGCGGCATGACGCTCGCGAAAGTGCGCGAAATCGTGCAGGCGATTCGCCGTTTCTCCGAGATGCCGCTCGTGGGCATGGGCTATGTCAACAATATGTTGCACTACGGCTTCCCCCGTTTCGTCGAGGACTTCAAGGCGGCGGGCATGGACGGCGTCATCATCCCCGATGTGCCGCACGAGGAGTCGGGTGAAATGCGCGAAATTTGCGCGGCACACGATTTTCCCTTGATGGAGTTCATCACACCGGGCACGACATCCGAGCGTATGAAGGAGACGTGCGCGAGCGCTGCAGGCTTCATCTACTGCGTGTCCAACAATGGCGTCACGGGAGTCAAGAAGGTCGACTACAGTCGGATCGGCAAGATCGTCAAGGGTGCGCGCGCCTATACGAAGACGCCATTAGCGGTCGGCTTCGGCATCGGCTCGCCCGAGGCGGCTGTCGAAGCGGCGGCACAAGCCGACGCCGTCATCGTGGGCAGCGCCGTCGTCAAGCTCCTGCTCGCGGACAGGCGGGATGAGGCTGCGGACTTGATCGCGGCGATGCGCAAAGCTCTCGATGCGGCATATCATGGCTGAGGGAGGTGCAGAAAATGATGACTTTGCAGCCATCGTTGGCGCGTTTTAAGGAGTTGGCAAAGACGGCGAATCTCATCGCCGTCACGGCGGAGATCTCCATGGATCTCGATACGCCCGTTTCCGTCTATTGCAAGCTCGTCGGCGAGGCGGAGGGTTTCATCCTCGAATCCGTCGATACGACGCATCAGCAGTTCGGGCGTTATTCGTTCATCGGCGCTGAGCCGTTCATTCGCCTGCAGGTTTTCAAGGAGCGCCTGATGATCCGCGAAAACGATTTGATGAAATGCCTTGACGGCACGCCGCAGGAAACGCTCAAAAAATATATGGAAGGCTTCCGCCCTGCGGTGGAGGACGAGGAGCTGCCGCTGGCGAACGGCGGTATGGTCGGCTATCTGAACTATGAAATCGCCGCGACCTTCGACCGTGTGCGCACAATGACGCTCGACGAAGATGAACTTCTCGGCCAGTTCATGGTCTGCCGTCACCTAGTGGTCTTCGACGCCTTGAAAAATACGGCGCGGCTCATCCATCTCGCGCGCGTCACGGAGGAAACGGCAGATACTGTGTACGAAGAGGCGGCGTGGAAGATGGAAACGATCGCAGAACGGCTGCGCGCGCCCGTCGCGCCTGCCGCCAAAACGGCTGCGAAGCGAAGGAAGCCGCTCGACTTCCTCGCGAAGTATGAAAGCGATTCCGGTGACTTTATTGCCGCCGTCGAAAAGGCGAAGGAGCATATCTTCGCCGGCGACATCTTCCAAGTCGTGCCGTCGCGCCAGTTCCGCGAGAAGATCACGAAGCCGAGCTTCCACTTCTATCGCCGCCTGCGACAGGTCAATCCGTCGCCCTACATGTTCTATCTGAACTTCGGCAGCGTCAAACTCGTCGGCGCTTCGCCCGAGATGCTCGTGAAGGTGGCGGGAGACAAGATCTTCACCTATCCGATTGCGGGCACGCGCCGGCGTGGCAGGAACGACGAGGAGGACGCGGCGCTCGCCGCCGAGCTCAAGGCGGACGCGAAGGAGTGTGCTGAGCACGCAATGCTCGTCGACCTCGCGCGCAACGACATCGGGCGCATCAGCGAGGCGGGCAGCGTGCGCGTGACGAAGTTCAAGGAGATCGAGAAGTTCAGCCATGTGCTCCACATGGTCTCCGAGGTCGTCGGGCGGCTCAAGAAGGAATGCCGCCCTCTGGACGTCTTGGCGGCGGCATTTCCCGCAGGCACGGTCAGCGGTGCGCCAAAGCTGCGCGCCATGGAGATCATCCGCGAGCTTGAACCTGTAAAGCGCGACACGTATGCGGGCACGGTCGGCTATATGGACTTCTACGGCAATATGGACATGTGTATCACCTTGCGCACGATGCGCATCGAAAACGACGAAACCGCCGTGATCCAAGCGGGGGCGGGCATCGTCGCGGATTCCGTGCCCGAAAACGAATATCGGGAGATTCTGCAGAAGGCGCGGGCGCTGTTTGAAGTTGTCGAGGAGGTGGAAAACGATGTTGTTGCTTTTTGACAACTACGATTCATTTACATACAATATCTATCAACTTCTCGCTTCCCTCGGCGCAGAGGTTGAGGTCGTGCGAAACGATGCCGTGACGCCCGAGGACGTGTTGGCGGCGCACTACGAGGCCGTGATCCTCTCGCCGGGGCCGGGGTTGCCGAAGGATGCGGGCAATCTTGAGATGCTGATCGAAGCGGCGAAGGGCAAGGTGCCGCTCCTCGGCATCTGCCTCGGGCATCAGGCAATCGGCGAAGTCTTCGGCGGCCGCATCGTGCGCGCCAAGGAGATCGTGCATGGCAAGCCTTCGCCGATTCGCCACGACAGTCAGGGCCTTTACGCAGGACTGCCCGAGAAAGCGGCAGTAGGCCGCTACCACTCGCTCGTCATCGAGCGCGAATCCCTGCCCGACTGCCTCACCGTCACCGCCGAGCTGGAAGACGGCACAATCATGGGCGTGCGCCACAAGGAGTACGCCATCGAGGGAATCCAGTTCCATCCCGAGTCCATCCTGACGCCCGACGGCGAGAAGATCATGCGGAACTTCCTGCAAGGATTGGCCTGAGGCGGAGGGGGGAGAAGAAACAGCGATTTGCCGTATCCATGCAAATCGCTGTTTTGCTTTATGTTGACATTGTTTGTGAATATCTTATAATAAACTTAAGATTTCAATCTTTGCATATTCCAAGGACAACAGAGCCGGCGTGGAAACGGCAATGAATCAACGTAGAGACGGGTAAGCGGATCTAAGATTATATAGGGAGAGGGTATCGTGAATAGAGCGGACTTTTTTGCAAGAATACGGCAAAGCTGTAAAAGTGAACAGGATTATTTGATCGCATTGATCAAAGCCCGCGGTTTTTTAGTGGAAATCATAGATGGCAAACCATGCCTCAGTGATAATTCCTGCTTACATGATGAAAGGTATATGGATGATGCCCGGTATTTGAATAGGCTGTTGGCTGAATCCGAATGCGGCAGTCTTTGCGGAAGCGAGATCGTCCCTTCGTCTGACTTGAACGTCGCCGCCTTTGAAGCTCTGTTCGACGCTCGTCCTCCGTATGGAGGGGAGTCGTGGTGCAATGGCTATAACTGGCAGTACTTCCAACGCCGGGAGCATGCATGGAAAGTCGGCGTATCATGCCTCGATAGCTTCATCGCCCGTTACATCAAAGCCATATCTGCCTGTTGCATTTTCACCGGAGGGTCATGTGACGGGAATCATCCCGGAAAAAGCACGATGGTCATTAATATGTCTGTTGTCGGCAGTGAAATCTGGCATGAACTGATTTGCAAGAAATATCTGATAAACCGATACAACATAAAATGGGATTCTTGTTACAGCGGCATGCAATTCACCGAGAGAACAAAATACGAAACCTATTATGAGGTCAACTGTGCGGCGGATTTTTTGTACAGGAATCGCCAAAAATTCCGTGAAATCAAGAGAAAAGCGTTGAGAGATCTGTCCCCCAGTTACTTCCGACATCATTCGTTCGAGGAAATCAAAGATCTATTCAGCGAGCGGGTGAATCGGCTTTTTGCCGCGAATCCCATCTGCGAGGAACGGGAAGATGTTGCAGGAAGGAGAAAGTAGCCGAGGCCGGCAAGATGGGAGACGAAATGACAAAAGAACGAAGTGAAAGCCGGGCGGTTCCATTGGCTATCGAAGTCCGAGGGGCGCGCGTGCACAATTTGAAGAATATATCCGTCGACATTCCGCTGCATAAAATCGTCGGCATTGCGGGCGTTTCGGGATCGGGCAAGTCCTCTCTCGCGCTCGGCGTGCTCTACGCCGAAGGGTCGCGGCGGTATCTGGAAGCGTTGTCGACGTACACGAGGCGGCGCATGACACAGGCGGAGAAGGCGCGTGTCGACGAGGTGCGCTATATTCCGGCGGCGCTCGCGCTGCATCAGCGCCCGGGCGTGCCCGGGATGCGCAGCACGTTCGGCACCGCGACGGAGCTGCTGAACGTCGTGCGGCTGATGTTCTCGCGTCTGGCGAGCCATCGCTGCCCGAACGGTCACTATGTGCCGCCGACGCGCAGGGTCGCAGCGGAGCAGGAGATCACTTGCCCGACGTGCGGCGTGCATTTCTACGCGCCAGGTGCGGAGGAGCTGGCATTCAACAGCGGCGGCGCCTGCGAGGCGTGCGGCGGCACGGGAATCGTGCGCGTCGTCGATGAGTCGACGCTCGTGCCCGACGAATCTCTCTCGATCGACGAGGGCGCGGTGCTGCCGTGGCAGACGCTCATGTGGTCGCTGATGAAGGAGATTGCGCAGAAGTTGGGCGTGCGGACGGACGTGCCGTTCCGCGAGCTTACCGCGAAAGAGAGGGACATCGTCTTTCACGGGCCGCCCGACAAAGTGCATATGGTCTATCAGCTCAAAAAGACTGGTGCGGCGGGAGAGATGGAATTCACCTATTTCAACGCGATTTATACCGTAGAAAATGCGCTTGCGAAGGTCAAGGATGAAAAGGGCATGAAGCGCGTGGAAAAATTCCTGCGCCAGGAGATCTGCCCGTCGTGTCACGGCACGCGCCTCTCGGATGCAGCGCGTGCGCCGCGCCTCGCGGGACTTTCCCTGCCGGATGTCTGCCGCATGACGCTGACGGAGCTTGCGGCGTGGGTCGCGGATGTTCCCCGGGCGATGCCGCAGGATATGGTTCCGATGGCGCAAAGCATCTGCGAGACGTTCCGGCATACGGCGGCGCGCCTCATGGAACTCGGTCTCGGCTACCTCGCGCTCGATCGCGCGGCATCGACGCTCTCGACGGGAGAGCGGCAGCGCATGCAGCTTGCGCGCGCCGTGCGCAAGCGGACGACGGGCGTGCTCTACGTTCTCGATGAGCCGTCCATCGGACTTCATCCGTCGAACATCGAAGGACTGCTGCACGTCATGCAGGAGCTTATGGCTGACGGGAACTCCATCATCCTCGTCGATCACGACGTGCAGATTTTGAAGAGCGCCGATCACTTCATTGAGATGGGGCCGGAGGCGGGAGCGGGCGGCGGCACGATCATCGCGCAGGGGACGCTCACGGCACTGGAAAAGAACGAGGACTCGCGCATTGGCACCTTTCTGTCCGGCAGAAAAAAGGTGCGCGTCCATACGCCTGCGCCGGCTGAGGATATGTTCCGTCACGGCAGGATCGCGCTCAAGACGGAGCAGATCTATACGGTGAAGCCTCTTCACGCCGTGTTTCCGCTGGGACGACTGAGCGTCGTGACCGGCGTTTCCGGCTCGGGCAAGACGACGCTGATCCTTGAAAGCCTCATTCCGGCGCTCGAAGCGAAGATCAACGGCACGGCGCTTCCCGCGCACGTTCGAGAAATCGCCGCTGACGGCGTGCGGCAGGTGCGGCTGATCGACGCTGTGCCGATCGGCGCCAACGTGCGTTCTACCGTCGCCACCTACGCGAACGTACACGACGAGTTGCGAAAGATTTATGCGCGCACGGAGGCGGCGAAGGCGCATGGCTATAAGGCGGGGGATTTTTCCTACAACACGGGGAAACTTCGCTGTCCGACGTGCGACGGAACAGGCTCGATCAGCCTCGATGTCCAATTCCTGCCCGATGTCACGATTGACTGCCCCGACTGCGGCGGCTCGCGCTATTGCAGGGAAGCCGCCGATCTTCTTCGCGTGCAGCGCAAGGGGAAGCAGGCCTGTTCTCTGCCCGAGCTGATGTCGCTGAGCGTCGATGAGGTGCTGGAACTTTGCGGCGATTTGAAGGCGGTGCAGCGGCGGCTTCAGATCCTGCACGATCTCGGTCTAGGCTATTTGACGCTCGGCGAAGCGACGCCGGGGCTGTCGGGTGGCGAGGCACAGCGATTGAAGCTCGCGAGCGATATGGGAAGAGGGCAGGAGGGCTCCGTATTCGTCTTCGATGAGCCGACGATCGGTCTGCATCCGCTCGATGTAGAGACACTGCTCGGCGTATTTCAGACACTCTTGGCGAGCGGCGCGACCGTCATCGTCATCGAGCATGACCTCGATGTCATCCGGAACGCCGACTACATCCTCGACATGGGGCCGGGCGGCGGGGATGCAGGGGGCGAGATTGTCGCCTGCGGCACGCACGAGGACATCCACAGGGAGCCGCAGAGTATCACGGGGCGGTATCTTTGAATGTATCGGGTGATTCTCACGGAAACGGCAGGACGGGGCTGCGCTCACTTCATTGTGTGCACAGCCCCGTCCTGTACGATTACCGTGTGAAAAGCTCGTCCCAGAATGTATAGGCGAGCATGAGGAAGATGAGAAAGAGCAGGAAGACGTCGCTCATGGAGTTCACCCCGTTTGTCGCTGCTTTGCAAATTTTTCGTACCTTTTCCGTTCTCTTTATGATACAATGAGAGGAAATGAAGCGCAAGGGGGGATTTCGTGGAGCGGAAAGGTTTTGCGCTTGAGCGCATGGAGCCTTGGGGCAGGGAGACGGCGGCGGCGGCCATGCGCGAGATCGGCTGCACGGAAGCGGGCGTCGCGATCATGCGTGACAAGGCTGTCTTCTGCGTGATCCGCGTGCATGATCTGCCGACGAAGGCGGCGAATGTCGTCAAGCAGACGTTCCTGTCGAAGGGGGCGGACGCCGCCGTATCGCGCCATGCCGTCGACCTCAGCGAGGAGCGCACGGATGTACTGCTCTTCGCGACGCTCGCGCAGTACCGTGCGGCCGCCGCCGTGCTTCTGCGTCAGCCGTGGGGGCTTGAGGTCTTGGCGCGCGATATCCTGGCGCTTTTGGAGATGTAAAACGTGGGAGAAGGAGAGGATTTTCATGGCAAAGATCAGAATGATGAACATGATGTTTTATGGCTTTCAGGGCGTTTATGAATATGAGAAGGAGCAGGGCGCGAAGCTTAACGTCGATGTCGAGATGGTGACGCGCGACGACAAGGCCTGCGATACGGATCGGATCGAAGACGGTGCGATTGATGCAGCGGCGGTCTATCCTCTGATCGAGGACACTGTGGAGGAGACGAAGGTCAACCTCTTGATGACTCTTGCGGCGAAGACGGGTGACTGCATCTTGAAGAAGTTCCCGCAGGTCGTTGAGGTTACGACACGCGTGCGCAAGCATGCCGTGCTCATCCATGGCCCGTTGGATTACGTCGAGGTCGAGGTCACGCGCAGGGCGTAAGCATCATTCGCGGGATTCACGTGACACATGAAGGCGTAAAGAGGTGGAGAGGAGTGACTTCATGGAGCGATTCTTCCTCGCGGCTCTTTGCCGTGCTCCGGGCGTGGGGAGTC
Source organism: Selenomonas sp. CM52 (assembly GCF_000292955.1). Classification (NCBI taxonomy): domain Bacteria; kingdom Bacillati; phylum Bacillota; class Negativicutes; order Selenomonadales; family Selenomonadaceae; genus Selenomonas; species Selenomonas sp. CM52. The sequence continues at coordinate 83,092 of NZ_ALNM01000003.1, read as the reverse complement.
GTGTGGCGGCCTCCCTCGTGCGCGTTTTTGGGTCGGCGCAGGACGCGTGGCACGCGCGCGCCGAGGCGCTTCGTGCAGCGCATCTTTCGCCCGAGCGTGCGGCGGCGCTGCATGATTTTTGCCGCAGGAACGAAGCTCTGCCCGAGGAGATTGCGGCTGCGTGCGAAAAGGGCGGCATCTCGCTCTTCGTTCCGTTAGATGAGGCATATCCCGCTCTGTTGAAGGAAATCTACAATCCGCCGCAGACGCTCTTTTGCCGCGGCTCGCTCGATTGCCTGAAGCATCCCGTCGTCGCCATGGTCGGCGCACGGCACGCGAGCGCCTATGGCAAGGGGGCGGCGGAGGACATCGCGCTCGGTCTTGCCGAGCGCGGTTTTGTCGTCGTGAGCGGCGCGGCGCGCGGCATCGACACGGCCTCGCACAAGGGCGCTTTGCAGGCGGGCGAGACGGTCGCCGTGCTCGGCTGCGGTGTCGATGTCGCCTATCCGCGCGAGAATGCGCGGCTTCTGGCGGAGATTGCCGAGAAGGGTGCGGTTATTTCCGAGTATGCGCCGGGCACGGCGCCGCTCGCGGCCTTTTTCCCCGCGCGGAACCGCATCATCAGCGGCATCGCGCATGGCACAATCGTCGTCGAGGCGGCGGAGCGGAGCGGCTCTTTGATCACGGCGGAGTTCGCCCTGAGCGAGGGGCGCGACGTCTTTGCCGTGCCCGGCAGCATCTACTCGGCGACGAGCCGTGGCTGCCATCGCCTGATTCAGCAGGGGGCGCGGCTTGTCGTCTCGGCCGCCGACGTTGCCGCTGAGTACGAGGACGACGCGCCGCGAACGAGCGCATCGCCCCCGCAGGAGTTGACTGAGGAGGAAGCGGCGGTCTACGCGCTCCTTTCGCGTGAGGCGGCGCTTTCTCTCGACGAGCTGATCTGCCGCCTGCAGGGCAAGGCCGCGAACGTCGCATTCCTTTTGCTGGGACTGCGCGTCAAGGGTCTTGTCGAAGAGACGCCCATGCGCACATACATCCGCAGCGCCAAGGGGAAGAGTGTTTGAGTATCTAAGAGTTGAGGAGGGGCGATCTTGCCGACAGCGCAGAAAAAGACGCCGCAAGAGAAGAATAGGGAAGTCGCAGGGCAAGCGGAGAAAAAAGAAGGGAAGAGAGCCGCTGGAAAGGGTGCGGCGAAGACAGCCGCCGTGGAAAAGCCGGCAGCGAAGGAGGCTGCCGTAAAGAAGGCTTCGGCGAAGAAGACGGCGACCAAGAAATCCGCTGCGAAGAAGTCCGCCGCGACGGCATCTGCCGCTGAGAAGAGGCCTGCCGAAAAAAAGTCAGCGCTGAAGAAGACTGCTGCGAAGAAGACCGTTGCGAAGAAGACCGCGGCGAAAAAGACTGCAGCGAAGAAGGAAGCTCCGCAGACCTTGGTCGTTGTCGAGTCGCCGGCGAAGGCGAAGACGATCGAGAAGTATCTCGGCAAGAAATACATGGTGCGAGCGTCCATGGGGCATCTGCGCGATCTTCCGAAGAGCCAGTTCGGCATTGACGTTGAGAACGACTTTGCGCCGAAGTACATCAATATCCGCGGCAAGGGCGATCTCATCAAGGCGCTGAAGAAGGATGCGAAGCGCGCCGCCAAGATCTATCTGGCAAGCGATCCTGACCGCGAAGGCGAGGCGATCGCTTGGCATCTCGCGCACATTCTGGGCATCGACCCGAACGAGAATTGCCGCATCGTCTTCAACGAGATCACGAAGCCGGCCATACAGGCGGCAGTCAAGGAGCCGTACCCGATCAACATCGACCGCGTAGACGCGCAGCAGGCGCGCCGCATGCTCGACCGCATCGTCGGCTACAAGCTCAGCCCGCTCCTCTGGCGCAAGATCAAGAAGGGGCTTTCCGCCGGTCGCGTGCAGTCGGTGACGGTCAAGCTTATATGCGACCGCGAGAAGGAGATCCAGGCCTTCGTGCCCGAGGAATACTGGACGGTCGGCATGAAGCTCAAGAAGGGGCGCGGCGCACAGTTTGCCGCTGAACTCGCGACCGTCGACGGCAAGAAGCTCGCGCTGCACTCGAAAGAAGAAACGTCAGCTCTCGTCAAGGATATGGCGAAGCAGATCTTTTCGGTTAAGGAGGTCAAGAAGCGCGAGCGCAGGCGCAATCCTGTCGCGCCCTTTACGACGAGCAGCATGCAGCAGGACGCATCGAGGAAGCTCGGCTTCACGTCGCGCCGCACGATGATGATCGCCCAGCAGCTCTATGAGGGCGTCGAACTTGGTCGGCGCGGCCCCGTCGGCCTCATCACATACATGCGCACGGATTCGACGCGCCTTTCCGACCTCGCGCTCGATGAGGTGCGCGGCTACGTCGGCACGTCGTTCGGCGCGGATTACCTGCCTGAAAAGCCCAATATCTATGCGGCGGGCAAGAAGGCGCAGGACGCGCACGAGGCGATTCGGCCGACGAGTGTCGAGAACACGCCTGAGCTTATGGAAAAATATTTGTCGCGTGAGCAGCTTCGTCTCTACACCCTGATCTGGCAGCGCTTCGTCGCGAGCCAGATGACGCCCGCCGTCTTCGATACGGTGAGCGTCAGCGTGGCGGCAGGCGAGCGCTACATCGCGCGCGCTTCCGGCTCGACGCTGAAGTTCCCGGGCTTCCTCGCCGTCTATGCCGACAACAAGAAGGAAAAGGACGTGCTCCTGCCCGAACTTGCGGCAGGGGAAGCGCTTTCCCTCTTGGATCTTCTGCCCGAGCAGCACTTCACGGAACCGCCGCCGCGATACAATGAGGCGTCGCTCGTCAAGACACTTGAGGAAGAGGACATCGGCCGTCCGAGCACCTATGCGCCGATCATTGAGACGATTTTGGCGCGCGGCTACGTCGTGCGCCAGGACAAGCATTTCCAGCCGACCGACCTCGGCTTCCTCGTCAACGACATGCTCGAAGAACATTTCAAGGACATCGTCGACGTGCAGTTCACGGCGGGACTGGAAAACGAGCTTGACGAAATCGCCGAGGGAAAGGTGGACAAGAACGACCTTCTGCGCGGCTTTTACGAGCCGTTTGAAAAGACGCTCGAAGAGGCGGACGAGGCGATTGGCGAGGTAGAGATCCCCGAGGAGGTTTCCGACGTCATCTGCGAGAAGTGCGGCAGGAACATGGTCGTCAAGCAGGGACGCTACGGCAAGTTCCTCGCCTGCCCAGGCTTTCCCGACTGCCGCAACACGAAGCCGCTTTTGAAAGATACGGGCGTGCCGTGCCCCAAGTGCGGCGGCAGGATCGTCGAGCGCCGCTCAAGGCGCGGGCAGGCGTTCTACGGCTGCGAAAATTATCCCGCGTGCGACTATGTGACATGGGACCAGCCATTGACGGAAAAGTGCCCGGAATGCGGCGCTTTCATGCTGCGCCATCGCTACAAGAACGGAAGAATCCTGCCCTACTGCAGCAACGAGGAATGCAAGACGCGCATCGATCACCCGATCAACAAGGAGATTGAGAGGAGCCGCGCACGCTTGGAAGCGAAGAAGGCGAAGGAAGCTGCAGCGGCGGAAAAGGCGGCGGAAGCGGAGGCAACAACGTGAAGAAGGTCATTGTCGTGGGCGCGGGACTTGCGGGCAGCGAAGCTGCATGGCAGGCGGCCGAGAGCGGCGCTCAGGTCACGCTCTATGAGATGCGCCCTGCCGACTCAAGTCCCGCGCACAAGACGGCGGATTTCGCCGAGCTCGTTTGCAGCAATTCTCTGCGCGGCGCGGGTCTTGAGAACGCCGTCGGCGTCCTCAAGGAGGAGATGCGCCGTCTCGGCTCTCTCGTCATGGCAGCAGCGGACGCGACTCGCGTGCCGGCGGGCGGTGCGCTCGCCGTCGATCGTGAGGGATTCTCACGCTTTATCACTGAGAAGCTCACGGCGCACCCGCGCGTCGAGGTCGTGCGGATGCGCGTCGAGACGATTCCGCGAGAAGAGGATGCCGTGACCATCGTGGCGTCCGGCCCTCTGACGGACGGTGCGCTCGCCGCCTGCCTGCGCGAGATGATGGGCGATGCGTCCTTTTACTTTTACGATGCGGCGGCTCCCATCGTGACGCTCGAATCCATCGACATGACGAAGGCCTATCGCGCTTCGCGCTACGGCAAGGGCGAGCCTGCCTACATCAACTGCCCGATGACAGAAGAGGAGTACCGCGCCTTCTGGCAGGCGCTGACGACGGCGGAAACGGCGGAGCTGCACAGCTTTGAAAAGCCCGTGTTCTTCGAGGGCTGTATGCCCGTAGAGGTCATGGCTTCGCGCGGGGAAAGCACGCTTCTCTTCGGCCCTTTGAAGCCCGTCGGCCTCGAAGACCCGAAGACGGGCGTGCGCCCGCATGCCGTCGTGCAGCTTCGCCAGGACAATGCCGCGGGCACGCTCTACAACATCGTGGGCTTTCAGACGCATTTGAAATGGGGCGAGCAGCGGCGCGTCTTCTGCATGATCCCGGGACTGGAAAATGCCGAGTTCATGCGCTACGGCGTCATGCACCGCAACACATACATCGATTCGCCGCGTCTTCTCGCGCCGACGTATCAGCTCAAGAAGGAGGCGGAGCTTCTCTTCGCCGGACAGATGACGGGCGTCGAGGGCTACGTCGAGTCAGCGGCCTCGGGTCTTGTCGCAGGAATCAATGCCGCGCGGCTCGCAAAGGGGAAGAGGCCGCTCGTGTTTCCGCGCGAGATGTGCCACGGCGCACTCGCTGCCTACATCACGGAGGCAGATTCGCGTCACTTCCAGCCGATGAACGTCAACTTCGGGCTGTTGCCTCCCTTGGAGGGACGCATCCGCGACAAGAAGCGCAAGAAGGAAATGCTCGCCGAGCGTGCGCTTTGCGCGCTTGAAGATTTTCGCGGCGAGATGGAGTAGGAGGACAAGCTATGGAACAGACATTTCACGCGACGACCATCGTCGCCGTGCGTCAGAAGGGAAAGACGGCGATCGCGGGCGACGGTCAGGTTACGTTCGGACAGAGCGCCATCATGAAATCGACGGCGCGCAAGGTGCGCCGCCTTTACCACGGCAAGGTCGTCGCGGGCTTCGCTGGCTCGGTCGCCGACGCCTTCACGCTCTTCGAGAAGTTTGAGGCGAAACTGGAGGAATTCAACGGCAACCTGATGCGCGCTTCGGTCGAGCTTGCCAAGGAGTGGCGCACGGATCGCGTGCTCCGAAAGCTCGAAGCGCTGCTTCTCGTCGCCGATGCCGAGACGCTTTTGATGATCTCGGGCGGCGGCGAGGTCATTGAGCCGGACGGCGACGTTGCGGCGATCGGCTCGGGCGGCTTCTACGCGCTCGCGGCAGCGCGCGCCCTCGTCAAGCACACGGACATGGAAGCGGCGGAAATCGCCAAGGAAGCCTTGACGCTCGCCGCCGATATATGCGTCTTTACGAATCACAACATCAAGGTAGAGGAGCTGGATTGACTTGCAGGAAAAGGTCGAAATGGAAGAGAGCATGCTGAACGAGCAGACGCCGCGCCAGATCGTCGAGGAACTTGACCGCTACATCGTCGGGCAGAAGGAAGCGAAGCGAGCCGTCGCCATCGCGCTCAGAAACCGCTGGCGCAGCCGACAGCTTGACGTCGCCATGCAGGACGATGTCATACCGAAAAACATTCTGATGATCGGTTCGACGGGCGTCGGCAAGACCGAGATCGCGCGTCGTCTGGCGAGACTCGTCAAGGCGCCGTTCATCAAGGTCGAGGCGACGAAGTTCACGGAAGTCGGCTATGTGGGACGCGATGTCGAGTCCATCGTGCGCGACCTCGCCGAGACGGCCGTGCGCATGGTGCGCCAGGAGCGCATGGAAAAGGTGCAGGAAAGGGCAGCCGAGCTGGCCGAGGAGCGCATCCTCGATGTATTCGTGCCGCAGCCGAAGAAGTCGCAGAACCCCTTGGGCAAGCTTTTTGGCGGCTCTGACGACGAGGAAAAGGAATCGTCGGAGGAAAATAAGGAGCCGAAGTATGCGGCGGGGCGCGAGTGGGTCAGAAAGCGCCTGCTGAAAGGCGAGCTGGAAAAAGAAGTCATCGAGATCGAGATCGAGGACTCGGGCAAGCCGATGGTCGGCATGTTCGCAGGCTCGAGCCTTGAGAGCATGGGCGACAATCTGCAGGACATGATGGCGAACCTCATGCCGAAGAAGCAGAAGAAGCGCAAGGTCTCCGTGGCGGCGGCGCGCAAGCTCTTTCAACAAGAAGAAGCCGCGAAGCTCGTCGACATGGAGGAGGTCAAGGACGCCGCCATCCGCGCGGCGGAAAAGAGCGGCATCGTCTTCCTCGACGAGATCGACAAGGTCGCCGTCAAGGGGCAGGGCTCAGGTCCCGACGTCTCGCGTGAAGGCGTGCAACGCGACATCCTGCCGATCGTCGAAGGCTCGACCGTCATGACGAAGTACGGCCCGATCAAGACCGATCACATCCTCTTCATTGCGGCGGGCGCGTTCCACACGGCGAAACCGTCCGATCTCATTCCGGAGCTGCAGGGACGCTTCCCGATTCGCGTCGAGCTGAAGTCGCTGCAGAAGGAAGACTTCCAGCGCATCCTGACCGAGCCGCAGAACGCTCTTTTGAAGCAGTACAAGGCGCTTCTCGCGACTGAGGGCATCGCGCTCGACTTTGCGGACGACGCCATCGAGCGCCTCGCGCAGCTCGCCTGCGACGTCAACACCCAGACCGAGAACATCGGCGCACGCCGCCTGCATACGATCTTGGAAAAGCTCTTGGAGGATCTCTCTTTCGACGCTCCCGAGATGGAAGAAAAGGAAGTCCGCGTCGACGCCGCCTACGTCGACAAGAAGCTCAAGGACATCGCCGTCAACCGCGATTTGAGTCAGTTTATTTTGTAAGGTTCTTCGAGAAAAGGTGGGATTTGTATGAATCTGAATCTCAGCAGGAAAGTTTTTGCCGCCGTTTTTACATTTTGCCTTGCGATCTGCACATCGACGGCTTTTGCCGATCTGCCTGAAGCCGATGTAGCTCCCGGCATCTACAGCTACGACGGCGATCCCAACTTCATCGTATGGGACTGCGGCTCTCATGTGAAATCGGTGGCCGATGTGAGTTCGGCGTACATCATGAGCGAGGGAGAGGACTACGAAGACTTCGCGTTCCTCTCCTTTGCCGTCGTGTGGGACAGCCGCATCGGCGAGATGACGGTAGAGCCGCAGCATACCGTCGTGTTCCGCTATAAGAAGGATACGGATGAATACTATATGCCGTTGTCGAAATTTGACTCTGTAGAGCGAAGAGATAATAAACTTGACTATCTGCGTGCAGCTGCGCATGAGAACAGTGATTGAGCAACGTATAGCTGGATGGGCATAGTGCTCCCAAATAAGACAAAGACGCCCCATAAGCCGCATGGATGGCTTATGGGGCATCTTTTTTACGCGAAATCGCGGACATCCTGCCCTTCGATGATTCTTGTGCCGCTCGCGGAATCCAGACCCAACGCGGCCATCGAGCGCGCAACGACGGCGGTTTCCATCGGCGCGAGCCGCTTGGCGAGGCCGATGGCATTGGCGGCCTGAAGGAACTTGACGGAGGCGGTCTCACCAAAGCGCTTGCTTTTCGCGCGTATGAGGCTCGGCGGACGCACGATGCTCAGCGAATCGAAGCCAAGACACTGAACGGCGTCGTCTAGCTCGCCCTTCAGGCGCAGATAGAAGATGCTCGACTTGCTGTTCGCGCCTATGGAGGACAGCAGTACGAGGCTCTTCACGCCGTTTGCCCTGGCGGCTTTCGCGAAGGTGAGCTGGTAATCGTAGTCGATATGGCGCTGCGCTTCCTTGGAGCCTGCCTGCTTGAGCGAGGTGCCGAGCGTCGAAAAGAGGACGTCGCCTTTGACAAGCTCCTGCCACGTCGCGGGCGCGTCGAAGTCGATCGTATGCTCCCGGAGCTTTTCGTGCTGTACGCCGAGCGCGCGCCGCGCAAAGGCGACGACCTCCGTATAGCGCGCATCCTCGAGAAGCGCCTGCAGCAAGTCTTTGCCGACCGCGCCCGTCGCGCCGATCAAAACAGCTTTCATGGGTATCGCCTCTTTCTTTCGATGTATCTACTTGACTTCCGCAAGCAGAGTTTCTGCTGCCAGTTTGCCGAGGGCATTGGAGGCGAGCGGGCTGTCTCCCGTCAGGAGCGTGCGGTCGCGATGCACCTTGCCGGTGATGTCGGAGTTGAGGATCTTCACGCCGAGCGCCGCGAGATTTTTGCCGACGAGCTTCTTCAAGCGCCCCGGCATGTAGCCGATGGCGATGTTCGCGCCTTCGTCGAGGCTGTCGGGGAAGACGCAGAGCTCGTAGCCGACGAAGGGGAAGCCCTTCGCATCGTTCGCCGCGAGAAGCGAGGCGGGGCCGTGGCAGAGACTGATAATGAACACCTCGTTGGCGAACGCCCAGTGCAGGACGTCATGCACCTCGCGGCTTTCGGGGATGGCGTTGAGCACGCCGTGACCGCCGGGAATAAAGACGGCAGCGTAGGGAACGTCCGCCGCTTCCGTCATGGCTTTGAGCGTTTCTTCAAGCTTCTGCGGTTCTTCCATCTGCGGCAGGACTTCTTCGTAGAAGGCCATGACGGCGTCGTCGCCCAAGGGCATCGCCCATTGCTCGAATTTGGCGCGCCTGCCCGAAAGCGTCGCGATATCGAACGAGAAGCCCGCCGCCGCGAGGTGCATCATCGGCAGAAGCGTTTCGACGGGGTGGTTGCCGGTCGAAAAAAGCTTGCCGTTTTCCATCGCAAGGTAGCGCTCATCCGAAAGAATGACAAGCACCTTCTTCTTGCCGCCGTAGCGCGAATCGTACTTTGCGCCGTCGAAGTCGGTCTTTGCGGCGGTGTAGACGGACAGGGAGTAGGGCGAGGGGAAAAAGGCGTTCCACTCCGCCGTATCGGGCATGGGGGTCTTGATGGATTCTGTCATGGAAATCTTTCTTTCTTGCTGCTGTGAGGTACTTATAAATACAGCGCATCAGAAACGCTGCAAAATGATGTCATCCATCGAAAGGCGCGGGCGCGGCGGCGGGGACTGCAGGGCGTAGCCGATCTGCAGGGCGCAGACGATGCCGAAGCGCGCGTCGATGCCGAGGATTTCACGCACTTTTTCCTTGTCGAACATGCCGATCCAGCATGTGCCGAGGCCGTGCGCAACGGCGGTAAGATCCATGTGCGTCACGGAGATCGCCGTGTTGTAGACGGCGTAGGACGCCTTTTCCACTTCGTCGTTGGCGCGCTGAGCGCGCAGGGCTTCCACCTTGCCCGCGTCCATTGTAACGTCCTCGAAGGCGTCGGACGCTGTAAGTTCGGCGAAGCGTTCGGGCATTTTCTTGATCGCCTCGCGGTCGAAGCATGCGAGAATGAGGAGCGGCGCTTCGGCGAAGAAGGAGAGCGGCGAGGCTTCCTTGAGCCGCTTTCGCACGGCTTCGTCCTCGACGACGACGTAGTGTCAAGGCTGGATGTTGCCGCCCGAGGGGGCGCGCCTGCCAGCTTCGAGGATCGCCTCGACGATCTCCTTCGGGATGGGGCGCGTATCGAACTTTCGTATGCTGCGGCGCTTTTCCAAAACGCTTTGAAAATCCATGGAGAAACTCCTTTCTATAGGAAGCGTTGAATGTATCCGTGAGTTCTTAAAAAATGTAGCGTCCTTCCATGCCGCGCTTGGGACGTGCGGCGAGGAAGTCCTCACGCAGAAGTTCGCGCTCCGCTTTCTCGAGCGTGTAGTTCTTGCCGAGGAGCGTGAGCGTTTCCGCATGTCCCGATTCGAGGCCGACGTTCATGCCGTTGAAGCGCAGGCGGCGAAGCTCCTGCAGTTCCTCGTCCGTCTTGCGCGCGATGCTCTCGATGGAGGCATAGGAAGCGATCGTCTCGACCTCGGGGAAGATCTCGATGATCTTCTTGCCGATGGCCTCAAGCCGCGAAAAGCCCAGCGAAAAGGCGTCGCCGTTCAGCAGAAAGATGCGCTTGACCGTGCGGTATACAGTGCGCGCTTCAAGCAGGTCATGCTCGACCTGCGCGAGCTCCAATAGAAACCGAATGCGAGCGTCAGCAATGTCAGCATGGGAATCCTCCTTCGTTCGTGTTACACATGTAACATCTTGACTTTATTATAGCGGCAAGGTGTTACATGTGTCAATGGTATGCGAGCAAGTGATACAAAGGCGGCGCTTTGTCACAGATGGGCTTGTGCGGAGTGTTACTCTTGTAACATGTTGAAAGAAGGCTTATAATGGAGGATAGGAAAGGAGTGGATTTATGCAGGAAACCGCCAATCCCATCGCGCTGCGCTACCGTCGGATGATTCTCGACGCCTTCGCCGCGCTCACGCGCACGACGCCCTACGGCGAGATCACGATCCTGCGCATCGTGCAGGAGGCGGACGTGTCGCGTCAGACATTCTACCGCCATTTTCGCTCGAAGGACGAGATCCTTGCCGCCATGCTGCAGAGGATCGCCGACGGCGTGACCGAGCGTCTGCAAAGCTTGCAGCAGCCGACGCGCCGCGAGATCTTTGCGACGTATCTCTCCTTCTGGCGCGAGAATGCGGATTTTTTGCGCATCGTTTGCGAAGGGCACGTCGAATCGTGGCTCATCGCGCGCTACGGAGAAATCATGCGCGAGAAGCTCGACATCCTGCGCCCGCATTTCGCGGCGCTTTCCGAGCGTGAGTTCGATCTGATGAAATCGTTCCTTATCGGTGGACTCTATCAGCTGAAAGCGGACTGGTACGCGCAGGGCTTCGAGGAAGAGCCGGACTTCCTCGCCGCGCTGCTCGACAAAACGCTCGCCTGAGAAAGTTTGACTCCATACGCATTGACTTGAAGTTGACTTCAAGAAATAAAATGAAAGACAGAGGTTTGCAGAAGCAAACCGAGGGAACTGTGGGAGGAAATTGGAAATGGTAAAGACACTCGTTATCTACTACTCGCGCAAGGGCGAGAATTATGTCAACGGCAGGATTGAAAAGCTGACGAAGGGCAATACCGAGATCGTCGCCGAATTTATTCAAAAGGCGGTGGACGCCGACATCTTCGAGATCGAGACGAAGAAAGCGTATGCGGCGGACTACAATGAATGTACGCGGGAGGCGAAGGAGGAGCTCAAGGCGCACGCTTTGCCGGAGCTCGTGCGTATGCTCGATTCCATCGCAACGTATGACAACATCGTCGTGGCGGGACCTTGCTGGTGGGGCACCTATCCGATGGCGGTCGTCACGCAGCTAAAAGCGCTCGATTTTCATGGCAAGCGCGTGTTCCCCGTCATGACGCACGAAGGCTCGGGGCTGGCCGGCAGCGCCTCGGCGCTTCAAAGCTACTGCGAGGGCGCGACAGTCGGCGAGGGGCTTGCCGTCAAGGGCGCGGAAGCCGCGCAGTCGGAAGAAGCAGTCGCCGCTTGGGCGAAGCGGAATCTTGGGAATCACTGATAAATTCAGCCGCCCATCTTCACACATCTGCACTGTCCTCTCGTCGTCGACAAATCCTCGACGTAGCACCGCTACGCCTCCGGTTTGTCTCCTAGATAGGCACAGCGCATCTGTGCAAATCTGGGAGAATTCATTTTATCAGCGCTTCCCTTGCCTGAGCGCGCCCGGTTCATCACGGGCGCGACCTTTCTCATCGACGGCGGCGCGACGGCTTCCTTCCACTACGGCGCGCTGCAGCCCGAAAAGGCGTAAGCGGTGTAGCAAAAATAAACGAGAAAACTCCCCCGACAGGCTTTTGCCGCAGGCGGGGGAGTGTTTCGTTTGCGTTATGACCAGGTGTCATGCGGGATGTTTGCGTCGAACTGCAGATGAAGGCCGCCCTCCCAGCGACACTTTTCGATCAATGCCTGCAGTTCTTTGAGCGTATCGCCTTCGATGGGGCGGCCGTCGTACAGAAGCGCGACAGGAAATCTTCTGCCCGCCGGTCTCAGCGGCTTCATTCTTCTTGGTCATCGTTTTCTTTTTTTGCGACATTTTCCTTTACGGAAAGAGTTTCTGCTTCCTCCTCCGAATAGAGAAGATCCAGCTTCTCGAACATATTCAGATAAAGTCCTGCCAATGCGTCCTTATCGATCCTATATGGCGCATTTGTGCGGCATCCATTCGCTTCCTGCTCCTTTCTGAAAAGACCCCACTTCATTCGATACTCTTTTTCCATGAATCGGTCGATGTCTGTCCAGTGTGCTGTCTCGCACAGTTTCCAAACGGCAGGGAATATTGAGCGCATGAAGTCCTGATATGTATTTCATGACGACGCTCCTTTCCTGTGGCAGGCGACCCTGCGCTTGCCATGTCTCCTCTTGCTGTTCATATTATAGCATCTTCGCTGGCTTTTGGTCATTCCATTGTACATTAAGCAGAAAGCGCAGATCAAGGCAGCGCGCCCTGCCGACCGAGGTGCAGAGAAGTACATCGGCCGCAGGAAGTACAGCGACATTGAACTGGAAGACGATGAGAAGGATCCGCGCGCACAATATTTTGCTTGCTGTAAGCTGTACGCATAATGACCGTAGGTGGAGGCTGGTACGCAGCTTACATTGTCTTGTTCCGAAACAGCCACATGGCAAAGGGCAGAGTGACGCCGGCGATGAGGAGCAGGGGGATGTAGTCGCCGATGAGGTCGGCGGCGACGGCGCCCTCCAAGTAGACGCGCCGCACGGCCTCGACGGCGAAGCGCAGAGGGTCGATGTAGGTGAGGATCTGCAGGATGCGCGGCATGTTGGCGACGGGCGTTGCGATCCCTGAGAGAAGGGCAAGCGGCAGCAGGAGGACGAAGAGGTAGACGAGGACTTGCTGCATGCTGCGTGCGATGGCGGAGACGCACAGCCCGATGCCCGTCGAGCTGAGGATGAAGAGGAAGAGCGTCAGATAGAGCGTAAGGAAGGAGCCGGCAAACGGAATCTCGAACCAAAAGAGGGAAATGAGCAGGAGAAGCGTGCTCTGCACAAGTCCGATGAGCATGGGCGGAAGCGCCTTGCCGATGAGGATCTCCACGGGGGCAAGCGGCGTGACGAGAAGCTGATCGAAGGTGCCTTGTTCGCGCTCTCGGGCGATGGAGAGTCCGGCGAGCATGATGACTTGCACGAAGGAGATCATGGCGATGATGCTCGGCAGGAAGGTCCAGCGCGTGATCTGGTTCGCGTTATACCATGTGCGGCTCGTCAGTGTGATGGCGGGCGCGGCATGCAGTCTCTCTGCGTTCCAGCGCGCGATGATGGCTGCTGCATAGCCTGTGGCGAGCGTCGATGTGAGCGCGTTGCGGCCGTCGGTGATAATCTCGACGGGGGCGGTTTCGCCGCGAGCGAGACGCGCTTCAAAGTCTGCGGGGATGATGAGTGCCATGAGAATGGTCTCGGAGTTGATCAAAGGCTCAATCTCGGCAGGGACGGCAAGCGTCGCCGTGCGCGAAAATGCGGGCGAGCCGTCGAAGTGCGCGAGCAGGCTCTGCGAGGCTTCACTTCTCGAAGCGTCGACGACGGCGTAGGGTACGGAGTCGAGATTGTAGTTGGCGACGTAGCCGAAGAGCAGCCCCTGGGTGAAGACGGGCACGATCAGAGCGATGCGCATGCGCGGATCTTTCAAAATGGCCAGAAGCTCCTTGTGCCCGAGGTAGTAGAGATGTGTGAAGAAGATGCGGATGCGCTGCATGTTCATTCTCCTACCTTCTTTCGCGTCAGATGAAAGGCAGCGCCGACGAAGAGTGCGGCAAAGCTCGCAAGCACGGCTGTGTTTTTGATGATGAGCGGCCAATAGTTTCCCGTGAGCAGCAGGGACTTCAACATTTGCAGGAAGTAGGGCATGGGCAGGAAACGGCTGATGATGCGGATGCCGAGCGGTGCCGTATGCAGATCGTAGAGGAAGCCCGACAACATGATCGTGGGCAGGAAACTTAGAAGAAGCGCCATCTGGCATGCGAGAAATTGATTCTTCGTCATGGCGGAAATCACGAGTCCGAGACCGAGCGCCATGACGAGGTAAAGCATCGTCGTGCCGAGAATCAAGATGAGGGAGCCGCGCATAGGAAGCTCGTAGAGCAGGTGTCCTGTGATCAGGCACAGGATCATGCCCGTCATGGCAACGAGGAAGTAGGGAATCATCTTGGCGAGAATGAGTTCGAGGCGCTGTACAGGCGTGACGAAGAGCGATTCGAACGTGCCGCGCTCCCATTCGCGCGCCATGACGACGGAGGTGAGAAAGACGCCGACGATGGTCAGGACGAGCATTAAGAGGCCTGGAACGAAAAACCATGTGCTCGTGTTGGCGTCGTTGAACCAGACGCGGCTGACGATTTCGGCGCGCCCGACGTTTTGTTTCGCCAAGGAGCTTTCTGCCGCTTTTTTCAGCACGACCGACTCGAAGTAGCCCTGCGCCGAGGCGGCAGTCGTCGCCTCGATGCCGTTCAGCAGCAGCTCGATTCTGGCCGTGCCGCGAGGAAGATTTCGGCTGAAATCCGTGGGGATGATGAGGACGGCGTCGACTTCGCCGCGCCGCATCATCGCTTCCGCTTCCTGTTTCGAGTGAACGTAGGCAGGGGCGAAATAGTCGCTGCCGTCAAGAAACTGGACGGCGGCGCGCGCCGTGGGCGAGCTGTCTTCCAAGGCGACGGCGGTACGCACGTTTTTCACGTCGAGCGACAGGCCATAGCCGATGATGAGGATGAGGGCGAGCGGCAGGACGACGCCGAGCAGGATGCTGCCGCGGTCGCGTTTCATCTGCTGAAATTCCTTGCGCGTGAGGGCGAAGAGCCGCCGAAGAAAAGCACGGAAATTCATCTTATTGCCTCCTCCCGTTTGCGCGCTTCTTCGACGATGCTGATGAAGACATCGTTCATGTCGGCAGCGGGCATCTTCATGCGCGCGCGTATCTCAGCGGGGCTGCCGAGGACGAGCATCGTGCCGTGATCTTGGATGAGGATGCGCGTGCAGTATTCGGCTTCTTCCATGAAGTGCGTCGTGATGATGACCGTCGTGCCCCTCTTTGAAAGCGCGTCGATCTTCTGCCAGAAGAGGCGGCGCGCACGCGGGTCGATGCCGCTCGTCGGCTCGTCGAGGAAGAGGAGCGGCGGCTCGTGCAGGAGCGCCGCCGCCATGGCGAGCCGCTGCTTGTAGCCGCCGGGAAGATCGCCTGCGCGGTCGTTCTTGCGCTCTTTCAGATCGAATTCGGCGAGGACGGCTTCGATGCGTGCGGCAAGAGCCTTGGGACGAAGCCCGTAGATGCCGCCGAAGAAGCGCAGGTTTTCGAGTGCCGTGAGGTTCTGGTAGAGGGAGAACTTCTGCGCGACGTAGCCGATCTGTGCGCGAGCTTCCGTGCGTGCGCACGCGAGGTCGACGCCCGCCACGCGCAGTTTGCCCGATGTCGCGGGCAAGAGGCCGCAAAGCATGCGGAAGGTCGTGGTCTTGCCTGCGCCGTTCGGTCCGAGGAGGCCGAAGACTTCTCCTTGATACACTTGGAACGAGGTGTTGTTGACGGCCGTGAAGTCGCCGAATTTTTTTACGAGGTCGCGCACCTCGATGATGGCGGAGCGCTTTTCTCCCGAAGCGGTGTCTTCGAACTGCGCCTGTGCCACGCTTGTCGGCGATGTGCCGAATATGCTGTGCAGGGGGCGGCGCACCTCGTCGGGAGTCCCGGCGGCGAGGATGCGCCCGCGATCGAGGAGGATGACCTTCTGACAAAGAGCCGCCTCCGACATGTAGGCGGTCGCGCAGAGAACGGAAAGGCGGGCTTCTCTCGCCTGCTCTTGGAGGATTTCCCACAGTTCGCGCCTCGACAGGGGGTCGACGCCGGCGGTCGGCTCGTCGAGCAGCAGGAGGTCGGGCGAGCGCACGAGGGTGCAGAGGAGTCCGAGCTTCTGCTTCATGCCGCCCGAAAGATTGCCCGCGAGCCGACCGGTGAACGGAGCGAGCCCCGTCATGTGCAGGAGGCGCGGGAAGCGCGTGAGCCGCTCCTCTTGCGCTATGCCATGCAGATCGGCGTAGAGCTGCATGTTTTCCTTGACGGTCAGATCTTCGTAGAGACCGAACTTCTGCGGCATGTAACTGAGGCGGCTCTGAACCTTCTGCGGCTCTTTTGCGACATCGTGTCCGAGGACGAGAAGGTTTCCTGCCGTCTTGTCGAGCAGCCCCGCGATGAGCCGCAGCAGTGTCGTCTTGCCCGCGCCGTCTGGGCCGACGAGCGCCGTGAGCTCGCCTGCGGACACCGAGAAGTCAAGACCTCTGAGCGCCGTGACGGTGCGGGCGTTCTTCGGCGTGAAGGTCTTGACGAGTGCCGTGGCCTCTACGGCGGGTGCAGTTTTGCCCCTCATAGGTCTATCCGCGCATTCACGGGCATGCCGAGGCGCAGGCGGTTGTCGGGATCGTCGACCGAGATGCGCACTTCGTAGACGAGAGATGTCCGAAGATCCTCGGTCTCGACTGTCTTGGGCGTGAACTCCGCCGTTGAGGCAATGAAGCCGACCGTCCCGGTGAGCGGCTTGTCGGCTTCACTCGTCGTCGTGATGAGCGCCTTTTGTCCTTCGTGGATGCGGCTGAGATCGGCTTCCGACACATAGACGCGCACCTGCTTGCGCTCGATGAGGGAGAGCTTGAAGACAGGCATGGCGGGCGAAGCCATGTCGCCGACTTCGAGGAGGCGCGAGCGGATGACGCCCGCCGACGGCGCACGAAGCTCGTACTGTGTGAGCAGGTGGGCGAGGCGCTCCTCTTCTGCGCGGAGTGCGGCAAGCGTCGCTTCCGCCTGTTGGATGTCCTCGCCTCGTGCGCCTGTACGCGCTTCTTCGAGTGCAGCTTCGGCGGCTCTCGTCTTCGCTTCGGCGGAATCGGCTGCGGCGCGCGCGTTGTCAAGCTCCTGCAGGCTGATGCCCTCGCTCGTCTCGTAGATTTCCAACATGCGTGCGTAGATGCCCCTGGCGTTGGCGGAAGCGGCCGCTGCGGCGCGCACGTTTTCCTGCGCCTGGAGGATCTCTTCACTGCGCGTGCCGTTTTTCAGCTTCTCCAAGACGGCCTCCTGCGCCTTAGTCTGCGCCTTTGCTTTTTGCAGGTTCAGTGCAAGTTCCGCCGAGTCGAGCCGTGCGAGAAGTTGGCCTTCTTCGACGGAGTCGCCTTCGTCCACGAGGATTTCGGAGATGCGTTCGCTCGGACGGAAAGCGAGCGTGACCTCGCGGATGTCGACGTTGCCTGAGAGCTTGAGGTGTGCTGCACGTTCGTGCTGCATGGCGGATTCGTGCGCATGATAGAGGTACGCGCCGCTCCCCGCTACGAGCAGCACGAGAGAGAAGAGCAGGAGTTTTGTTCGCATCTTCATGGAGAATGGCCTCCTTCGCTTGCAGGATCTATACTTATGCCCTCATCATAGCAGATTGCATAGGAGACTGCAAATGAATCATATTAAGGATACTTGCACACGGAATTTTTTCATAATCTATGAAGGATTTGTAGCATTAGAAAAATTTTTATGTTATAATTGGGACTGCGAACCTAGGGATGTAAGAATTGGTTTTCAAGCGAAGGAGTGCAGGCGGAATGCTGAAGAAGTATGCGGTAGACCAGCTCAAGGAAGGCATGGTCGTCGGACAGGCAGTCTATAAGGAAGATATGTCTGTCCTCTTGGGAGAGGGTACGGTGCTCAATCAGCAGATGATTGACTCCTTGTCTGAGAGGAACATTGTCTCCGTGGAAATTCGGGAAGAAGGAGAGGAAGAAGGTCCATCTCCCATGCCTCAGAAGCCGCAGGGAGTGCAGGGGGCAGCCGCGAAAATCATTCCGCTGAAGGAGCCGATTCTCGACGAAGGGTACGTCAAGGACTATGGCGATTGCTTCATCGAGCTGAAATCTCTCTTTGAAGTCACGAAGGCGCACGGCTCTGTCGACAAAGATTCAGCAGAAACTCTGGCACAGAATATCCTACCGCTTTGTTCGGGTGCGAAAGCTGTCGCGCACATCCACAACATGACGGCGAAAGGCGAGTACACCATCCATCATAGCCTCCATGTGGCTATTTTGGCAGGGCTTATGGGCAAGTGGCTCAAGATGCCGCAGAAAGATCAGCTGCGCCTCATTACGGCGGGCTCTCTCATCCTTATTGGCAATTTGCGCATCGAGCAGGCGATGCTCGACAAGGAGGGCGTCTTGACGCCTGATGAGCGCAAGATCATGCAGGAACATCCGAAGTTCGGACATGAGCTGATCATGGCGGGAGGCTTGGGCGAGGACAAGGAGATCGCCGAGGCTGTGCTGCAATATCATGAGAGAGGTGATGGTTCGGGCTATCCGAGAGGTCTCGTCAAGGAAGAGATCGGCAAATTCGCACGCGTCCTCGCCATCATGGACATGTACGATGCGATGGCGTCGGACCGCTCCTACGCGAAGAAACGCTCGCCTTTCGAAGTGTTTAACATTTTGTCGGACGACATCATGAATGGGCAGCTCGACACGGAATTCGGCTTCCGTTTCATTCGCCGCGTCTGCCATTCCTTGAACGGAAATTGGGTCAAGCTTTCGAATGGCGAAGCGGGCAAGATCATTTACATCGACGAGTCACGCCTCGCGGCACTTCCCGTCGTGCAGACGATGGATGGCGAGTTTATGGATCTCAACCTGCGCACAGATGTCAAGGTCGAGTATCTGCTGACGAGTCGCGAGATTGAGGAAGAATGAGCGGCAGGCATCCGCAGGAGTGGAAAGCGGAAGGTCTCCCGGCATTTTCTTGACAAATAAAATACGCCTTGCTATAATACCTTGAGGTCGATGCAGAATGATGATGGTTTGTATTGCTGATGCAAACGCCGCGATGGGCAGGGGCGTTTCTTTTTCGTTTGTCACGACGGCAGAAGCGCTTGACGCCGAGCCGGAGGATTGCCGCATAGAAGGGCCTGTCGAGATCACGGGCGAAATTCTCTGCACGGGCGAGGCCTACCGGCTCACGGGCTGTGTGCGCTGCAAAAGAAACGCCGTCTGCGATCGATGCCTTGAGCATTTCTCCGCTAAGGAGAGTTATGCGTTTGATGAAGAAGTCCGACGAACGGACGACGAAAGCGGTCTTTCTATCGTTGACGACAAGATGGACATTTCGCCGCTGATTCGGGATACGCTTCTTGCTGCTCAGCCGATTCACAATGTTTGTCGGCCGGATTGTCTCGGGCTTTGCCCAAAATGTGGTGCAAACCTCAATGAGGGTGAGTGCGGCTGTGACCGTGCTGTGCCTGATCCGAGGCTTGCGGCTTTGGAGCAGCTTTTGAAGAAGCAGAAGATTTGATGCACACAGTAAGGAGGTGTTTCCCGAATGGCAGTACCTAAGCGTAAGATGTCGAAAGCCCGCCGCGATTCGCGCCGTGCGAATTGGAAGCTCACAGCTCCCGGCTTCGTTTCGTGCCCGCAATGTCATGAGCCGAAGATGCCCCATCGTGTTTGCCCCGAGTGCGGTTACTACGATGGCAGAGAAGTCGTTGCTGCGGACGAGTAAGAAATTTGGGGTGAGCAGGATGTAAGTGATTATGTCCTGCTCATTCTTTTATTTTATATTCTTAAAAGGAATTATCGCAAATACAGCGAAGATACTAGAATGAGGCATGTGTCTGGGGAGGAAAGATCGTTCGTGAAGATTGCAGTGGATGCCATGGGCGGGGATTATGCGCCGGAGCAAATTGTCTTCGGTGCAGTTCGGGCTGCGAAGGAATATGGCTGCGAGATCGTTCTTGTCGGGGATGAGAAGAAGATCATGCGAGTCCTTGCCAAAGAGGAAGGCTGGCAGAACTTGGGCATTTCTGTGCTGCACGCGAGCGAGGTCATAGAGATGGGCGAGCATCCCGTCACTGCCGTGCGCAAAAAGAAGGACTCCTCCGTCGTCGTCGCGACGCGGCTCGTCAAGGAAGGCGTCTGCGACGCCGTGCTTTCCGCTGGCTCGACAGGCGGCGCAGTGGCGGCAGCGCAGTTTATTCTCGGACGCATTGCTGGCGCGGATCGCCCGACAATCGCGACGCCGATGCCGACGCCAAAGGGCGTGACGCTCCTCCTCGATTCGGGAGCGAACGTCGACAGCAAGCCCAAGCATCTCGTGCAGGGCGCCATCATGGGCGCGCTTTACGCCGAGCATGTCTTCGGCATAGCGAAGCCGCGCGTCGGTCTTTTGAACATCGGCGAGGAAGAGACGAAGGGAAATGAGCAGGCGCAGGCGACGTACCCGCTATTGAAGTCCATGACGACGGTGAACTTCTGCGGCAACGCGGAAGGGCGCGACATTCCCAAGGGGAATTTCGACGTCGTCGTTTGTGATGGATTTGTCGGTAATGTTGTGCTAAAATTTGCGGAGGGGTTGGCGAAGACGCTCGTGCGTCTCGCGAAGGATGCCGTGAAGAACGGCGGGATTCTCGCGAGGCTCGGCGCGTTCCTATTGCTGCCGGCGCTGAAGAAGCTCGGCAAGACGATCGACGTGTCGGAATACGGCGGTGCGCCGCTTCTTGGCGTGCGCGGCTGCTGCCTCATCGCGCATGGCTCGTCCAACGCGAAGTCCATCGCAAGCGCCATACGTGTCGCCAAGGACTACGTGGAGAGCGACGTCCTCGCTCATATCAAGGAGAATCTGGCACGTGAAGAGGCTTTGGACGACGGTGGGAAGTGTCCTGCGGCGAACGGGGAAGGGCCGGCCGCAGAAGCCGTCCGGTCGTGAGATGGGTGTATAGGAGGATCAGGGATGTTTGAAGAAAATCGTATTTGTCAGATGCTGCGGATAAAGTATCCAATCTTCCAGGGAGGCATGGCTTGGATCGGCACGGCGGAGCTTGCTTCTGCCGTCTCGAACGCCGGGGGGCTTGGCATCATCGGCGCCGGACACATGCCGCCCGACGTCCTGCGCGCGGAAATTCAAAAGTGCAAGGGCTGGACCGAGAAGCCGTTCGGCGTCAACATCATGCTCATGTCGCCCTTCGTCAAGGAGGTCATGCAGGTCGTCGTCGATGAACGCGTGCCCGTCGTGACGACGGGAGCGGGCAACCCCGGTGAGTACATCCCGGCGCTCAAGGAGATCGGCAGCAAGGTCATCCCCGTCGTCGCTTCCGTCGCGCTTGCCAAACGCCTCGTCAGGACGGGGGTTGACGCGCTCATTGCTGAGGGGACGGAGTCGGGCGGGCACGTCGGCGAGATCACGACGATGGCGCTCGTGCCGCAGGTCGTCGACGCCGTCGATGTTCCTGTCATCGCGGCGGGCGGCATCGGTGATTCGCGCGGCATGGCGGCGGCGTTCGCCCTCGGCGCATGGGGCGTGCAGATGGGCACGCGCTTCGTACTGTCGAAGGAGTGTATCGCGCACGAAAACTACAAGAAGTTCGTCCTGAAGGCGCGCGATCGCTCGACGGTCGTCACGGGGCGCTCGACGGGGCATCCCGTGCGCGTCCTTGCGAATAAGCTCACGCGCGAGTTCGAAGAGATGGAACGAAGAGGCGCTTCGACGGAAGAGCTCGACAAGCTCGGTGTAGGCAAGCTCAACCTCGCGACGCACAAGGGCGACGTCGAGAACGGCTCCGTGATGATCGGACAGATTTCGGGCATGCTCAATGATATTTTGCCCGTCGCAGACATCATCCATAACATCGTGGAGGGGTTGCCCGGTGCCGTCAAAAGCGCCGAGGCGCATTGCAAATAAAGGCAAAGAAGAGGTGTTCAGCTAAGGAAGTGCTGATAAAATGAAGCCGCCCAGATTTGCGCAGGTGCGTGAAGGTGGCTGGCTGAATGTATCAGCCATTCCTAAAGGAAAGAGAGGTCGGTTCGATGAACAAGCTCGCATTCGTATTCCCGGGGCAGGGCGCCCAGCAGGTCGGCATGGGCAAGGATTTCTACGAGAAGTATGATGTAGCGAAGAAATTGTTTCGCGAGGCGGACGAGGCGCTCGGCTATTCCATCATGGAGATGTGCTTCAATGGCCCGGAAGGGGATCTGCGCCTGACGGCGAACACGCAGCCGGCGATCCTCACCGTCAGCGTGATCGCGAACGAGATCCTCAAGGAGCATGGAATCCAGCCCGAGATCACGGGCGGACACAGCCTTGGCGAATACTCGGCGCTCGTCGCAGCCGACGTGCTCGACTTCTCCGATGCCGTACTCCTCGTCCATAAGCGCGGCTCCTTCATGCAGGAAGCCGTCCCGGTCGGCGAGGGCGGCATGGCAGCCGTCATGGGGCTTGAGCGCGAAAAGATCGTCGAGGTCTGCGAGAAGGTCTCGGCGGACGTCGGCGCCGTGCAGGCGGTCAACTTCAACTGCCCCGGGCAGATCGTCATCGCGGGAACGATGGCGGGCGTCGAGAAGGCGGCGGCTCTCTTGGGCGAGGCGGGCGCGAAGAAGAGCGTGATCCTGCCCGTCAGCGCGCCGTTCCACAGCACCTTGATGCAGCCGGCGGCGGAAAAGCTTGCCGCAGAACTTGACAAGGTCGAGATTCGCGATGCGAAGATTCCCGTCGTCGCCAATGTCTCGGCTGAGATCCTCACGAAGGCGGCGGACATCAAGGAGAGTCTTGTCAAGCAGGCGGCAAGCCCCGTGAAGTGGGAGGACTGCGTCTTGAAGATGAAGGAATTCGGCGCGGACACCTTTATCGAGGCGGGCCCCGGCAAGACGCTCTGTGGCTTCAACAAGCGTATCGACCGCAAACTCACGAGCATGAACGTCGAAAATCTGGAAACTTTGCAAAAAACGCTTGACTATTTCAGGGAGGTTCGCTAATATGCTTTTAGACGGCAAGACGGCGCTCGTGACGGGCGCGTCGCGCGGCATCGGACGCGCTATCGCCCTCTGCCTCGCGGCTGAGGGCGCACGCGTTGCCATCAACTATGCGGGTAATGTCAAGGCCGCCGAGGAAGTCAAGGCTGCAATCGAGGCGGCGGGCGGCACGGCGATCCTTTGCCAGGCGGATATTGCAGACAGCGCGGCTGTCGAGGCGATGGTCGCCAATGTGGTCAAGGAATTCGGCACGATCGACATCCTTGTGAACAATGCTGGTATCACGCGCGACACCTTGCTCATGCGCATGAAGGATGAGGACTTCGCGAAGGTTCTGGATACGAATCTCAAGGGTGTGTTCTACTGCACGAAGGCGATCTCAAAGCTCATGATGAAGAAGCGTTCGGGCCGCATCGTCAACATGGCGTCCGTCGTCGGCCTCGTGGGCAACGCTGGACAGACGAACTATGCGGCAGCAAAGGCTGGTGTCATCGGCTTCTCGAAGTCGGCGGCGAAGGAACTCGCGTCGCGCGGTATCACGGTCAACGTCGTCGCGCCGGGCTTCATCGGTACGGATATGACGGCGGGATTGCCGGAATCCGTCAAGGAGAAGATGCTCACGGACATCCCGCTCGGCAGAATGGGAGAGCCGGAGGATGTGGCGAGTGCCGTCCTTTTCCTCGCATCGGATCAAGCGTCCTATATCACGGGACAGGTCGTCAATGTAGACGGCGGCATGGTCATGTGATATAAATATAGAGGGAAACATTGAAAAAGGCAGTGAATCCCGAGAAGAGGCAACGGAGGGAGGTGAATTGTAGTGGCGACTTTTGATAAAGTGAAAGATATCGTTGTGGAGCAGCTCGGCGTTGAGGCGGATGAGGTTTCCATCGATTCTACTTTTATTGACGATCTGGGAGCAGATTCCCTTGACATCGTTGAGCTCATCATGGCATTCGAGGAGGAGTTCGGGATCGAGATTCCGGACGAGGCAGCGGAAAAGATCAAGACCGTTCAGGATGTCGTAACTTACATTGACCAGCACAAAGAAGACGAGGGCAAGTAAATTCTTATGCTCGTCTTGCCTTTCTTGAAGAAAATCCCGTGAAGTTTCTTCACGGGATTTTCTCAAGGAAGCGATGATAAAATGAGGTCGCCCAGATTTGCACAGATGCGCTGTATCTATCGAGGAGACAAACCGCAGGCGTAGCGGTGCTACGTCGAAGATTTGTCGACGACGAGAGAATAGTGCAGATGTGCGAAGATGGGTGGCTGAATTTATCGGAGCTTCCGCAAGAAAGAGAAATATTCTAGGGAAGCTCAGATATCAGACCTTCCCTCGATTGGAGGAGTGAAGTTGAAGCTTCCGGAGCTGAAAATTGGCGAAAAGATAGCAAAGATTCCCATCATCCAAGGTGGCATGGCGATTCGCCTATCGACGGCAAAACTGGCGGCCGCTGTGGCCAGTCAGGGGGGCATCGGCCTCATCGCCGCTTCGGGCTTGAGCGATGAAGAACTGCGCTATGAGATCCGACTGGCGCGCTCTTTGACGAAGGGCGTCATCGGCATTAACATCATGGTGGCGGCGCGGGAATTCGCCCGAGTTGTGAAGACGGCAATCAGCGAGGGCATCGACCTCGTCGTGGCGGGCGCAGGCTTTTCGCGCGACGTGTTCGGTCTGGGCAAGGAGTCGGGAACGCCGATCGTGCCCATTGTCTCCTCTGTTAAACTTGCGAAAATTTCACAGCGTCTTGGCGCCTCGGCGATCGTCGTCGAAGGCAAGGAAGCCGGCGGTCACCTCGGTACGGACACCTCCGTGCGCGAACTGATACCCGACGTCCGCAAAGCCGTAGACATCCCCGTCATAGCGGCGGGCGGCGTTCTCACGGGTCAGGACATTGTTGATCTCATAAAGATGGGCGCCAACGGCGTGCAGATGGGGTCGCGCTTCGCCGCGAGCGAGGAATCGAATGCGGCTCCCGCATTGAAGGAGTTTTACTTGAAGGCGCAGCCCGAGGACGTCGTCCTCATCCACAGCCCCGTGGGGCTGCCGGGGCGAGCTGTCCGCAATCCTTTCGCGGAGCGCATCCTCAAGGGCAATGTGCCGCCCAAGAAGTGCGACAACTGTCTCAAGGAATGTGCGCACAATTTCTGCATCATTCGTGCGCTCATTCGTGCCGAACAAGGCGATGTGGAAACAGGACTCGTATTCACGGGCGAGTACATCTCCCGCATCAAGGAGATCCTTTCGGTCAAGGAGATCTTCCACCGGTTGACCGCCGAGGTTGCGGCCATCGGTTAGGAAGTTTCATGAGACAGAGGAAATAGTTTTTATGGAAAGACAGAGTGAGGTGTCATAGCTTGAGCAATCGTGTAGTCATAACGGGTCTGGGTGCGATCACGCCGATCGGCATCGGCAAGGAAGCCTTCTGGCAGGCGCTTCTTGCAGGAAAGAACGGCATCGATAAGATCACGCATTTCGATGCATCGGGCTGCCACGCGCAGATTGCGGGCGAGGTCACGGACTTCGATCCTGCCGCGTACATCGACAAGAAGGAAGCGAAGCGTATGGATCGCTATACGCAGTTCGCTGTTGCAGCGGCGAAGCTCGCCATCGAGGATGCGAAGCTCGATCTCGAAAAAGAGGACAGGGAGCGCATCGGTACGTTCATTGGCGCCGGCATCGGCGGCATCGAGACGATGCACAGCCAGTACCAGAAACTTTTCGACAAGGGACCGTCGAAGATCAGCCCGTTTTTCATTCCGATGATGATTGCGAACATGGCAGCTGGACAGGTCGCCATCACTTATGGCCTGCACGGTCCTTCAGCGTGCATCGTGACGGCCTGCGCAACGGGTACGGACTGCATCGGTCATGCGTTCCGCGCCATCGAGATCGGCAAGGCGGACGTCGCCGTCGCCGGCGGTACGGAGGCTAGCATCTCGGAGGCCGCCGTCGCGGGCTTCTGTGCGATGAAGGCTCTTTGCGCCGATCACAACGACGATCCAGCGCGCGCCTCGCGCCCCTTCGACAAGAACCGCAGCGGCTTCGTCATGGGCGAGGGCGCGGGTCTCGTCGTCCTGGAAAGCCTGGAGCATGCCGAAAAGCGCGGTGCGCACATCTACGCCGAACTTGTCGGCTACGGCGCGAACGCCGATGCCTACCACGTCACAAGCCCTGCGCCGCACGGCGAATATCAGGCGAAGTGCATGGCGCGTGCCATAGAGGATGCGGGACTCTCTCCTGCGGACATCGACTACGTCAATGCGCACGGCACGTCGACGCATATGAACGACCAGGGCGAGACGGAGGCGATCAAAACGACGTTCGGCGCAGCGGCGAAGGACGTTTCCGTCAGTTCCATCAAGTCCATGACGGGTCATCTCCTCGGTGCTGCCGGCGGCGTCGAGTGCATTGCGACGGCGCTCGCTGTTGAAAACGACATGCTGCCGCCGACGATCAATTACGAAACTCCCGACGAGGGGCTTGACCTCGACTATGTGCCGAACAAGGCGAAGCAGAAGACCGTGCGCGCGGCGATCTCCAACTCCTTCGGCTTCGGCGGTCATAACGCCTGCCTCGTACTCAAGAAGTTCCAGGCATGAAAAAGGTGGCGGAGGTTTTGTCCAAAACGCGCCGGGAAGCTCTCATAGAGCTTTCCGACCATCTCGGCATTGAGTTTCAGAACATCGTGCTGCTGCATGAAGCGCTCACGCATACCTCCTACGCAAACGAGGCGAAGAACAAGGGCGTCGTGCACAACGAGCGCCTGGAGTTTCTGGGCGATGCCGTTCTGGAACTGGCGACGAGCACCTACCTCTTCGAGCGCTTTCCCAACCGTCCCGAAGGCGAGCTGACGAAGGCGCGCGCCTCCATCGTGCGCGAGGCGACGCTCTCAAGGCGCGCGGCAGAGCTCAAGCTCGGCGAATATCTGCTGCTCGGTCACGGCGAGGCGTCGATGGGCGGCGGACATCGCCCGTCGATGCTCGCCGACGCCTTCGAGGCGGTCATCGGTGCGATTTACCTCGACTGCGGCTGGCAAACAGCATACGACTACGTCCTCAAGCAGCTGCACGATGAACTTCTGACCATCGACAGCGGCGAGAACATGAAAGACTACAAGACGACCTTGCAGGAAGTCGTGCAGAAGCACGTCGACAGCAAGATCGCCTACGAGCTTCTGACGGAAACGGGACCCGACCACGACAAGACTTTTGAGTTTGCCGTGCGCATTAACGATGCGGTCTACGGCACGGGCAAGGGTCGCAACAAGAAGGAAGCCGAGCAAGGCGCTGCGCGAGAAGCGCTGCGCAAGATGAAGAAGCTTTGAAAAGTCTATAAATATCTGAAGGAAGGGGCTGTGCATGGGTCTGGAAAGACCTGTGTGCAGCTTTTTTGTTTGCATTGAAACAAGATAATAGGTATACATAAATGAAATTTATTCATAAATGAAATAGGTTTATTTTTATAATTGGAATTTGAAATAAATATATTTTCAGCGCTTCTTATATAATTGATCTCATATCTCTATGCTGCAAGAGAAATAGGGATTTTATCATTTATTATAATTTTTAAATACGACGAAAATTATTCTAAAAAAGTGAAATAAAGATATTGACAATCTTTTTCTATATTGTTAGAATTACAGCATATCATTAATGATATTTATAATAATGAATGGCGTTCAAGGATGTACGCCGTTCACTTTTGCGAATGGAGGCAATGGAATGAGAATGAGGAACAGGCTGAGAAAGCGCAGGTATGCGGCACTTGGTGCAGCGATATGGATGCTTTGGGGATCTTCAGCGCTTTGTGCAGCGGAAGGGGATAATAGTTCTTCTTCTGAACATGTGACGACGAAAACAGTTGATGTCGAGGCGAACTATGAGAAGGAACTTCTCAAGGAGGAACCAGAGACGAAGACCATTATCACGCGAGAGGATCTCGACCGCAAGGGGGCGCGCACCCTCTCCGACGCGCTGGCTGCCGAGCAGGACATTCAGATGGGCACGGACAACATGGGGCGCAAGACGATCGCGATTCGCGGCGCGGAAGCGCGGCATACGCTGATCCTCGTCGACGGCAGGCGGCTTGCAGGCGGCCTCAGCAAGTATTACGGTGCGACGGACGAGGCAAACCGCATCGGTGTCGACAATATCGATCACATCGAGGTTATCCGCGGCTCGGGCACGGCACGCTATGGCGCCGACGCCATCGGCGGCGTCATCAACATCGTCACGAAGATGCCGCATAAAATGGGCGGCACCCTGACGACGGAAGGCTCGTGGATCGGTGAGGGCGGCAGCCAGTACAATCACAGCGTAAATTTTGCAACGGGAGAAATCGGCAAGGGCATTTATATGGACTTCTCCCTCGGCAGGAACAAGACGGCGCCGTTCCTCTACGACAATGATGGAACGTCGATGCAGTACTACGGCGAACGCATGCCGATGAGCGGGCGCGTGGAGTTTACGATTGGCAAGGGGGAGTCACTCACACTCGCCGCGGATCGTCAGACGGAGGACCTGCAGAAGGATACGACCCTTGGAGCGTTTAGGGGTGGAAAAGGGATAGCCATGATAGCATCAGAAGATGCGTGGCGCAACAATTTCAGCATTGACTGGAAGAAGCAGACAAGCCTTGCAGACTATCGCGTGCGCTTCTATCAAACCGAACATGACTCTGACGTAAATTATCATGTTTTCGGCAAAGGAGTACCTTATCGTCATTTCTATTTCGATAATTTCAATCGCAAGGACAATGTCTTGGAGGCGTCGGTCGGATTGATGCCGCATGACAAGCATTATATGACCGTCGGTGCGGAATATCATGATGAAAGCGGTGAGGGTACGCGCATTACAGTGCCTGGGCAGACACCACGCCAAGAGAAGCGCATATATACTTTCCCGAACCCATCGGATCCTTCCAATCCGAACAAGCGATCCTATACTGGCAATATTTATGAAACTTCATTGAACTACTACAGCGCTTACGTCATGGACAGTTGGCAGGTAGGGAAGAACCTTCTCGTCGTTCCCTCGCTGCGCTATACGAATCACAGTCATTTCGGCGTGAATCTCTCTCCGTCCATCGGTGCGACGTACAAGGTTCGTCCTGACCTGCGCGTCAAGGCGAACATCGGCACGAGCTTCGCGACAGGAGGCATCGCCGAGCTTTACCACGACTGGGAGATGTACGAGCCGTCGCTCAATGCGACGCCGCCGATTCGCAATGGCTGGCTTTTTAAGGGCAATCCGGAACTCAAGCCGGAAAAGGCGGTCAATATGGATGTTTCCGTCGAAAAGGATTTCGGCAAGAAGACGAGCGCGAAGCTCACGCTCTTCCGCAATGATTATAAGGACTATATGCAGATCATGTATATAGGAGAGGAGCAGAGCAAGAACCTCTATGGCCGCACCTATTTTGACAAACATGTCCTGTTTCCCAATATCTATGGGACGCTTAATTATTCTGATATAATAAATGAAATCGAAAATGCCCCTGACTGGGATTATATCAAAGATCGTATATTTAATGATAATGATACCTATGATGAGGCTGAAGTAGATTTTGTGAAAAGGGTTCCTGCTACCGACGATGTTTATACCTATAAGAATATCTCCAAGGCACGTACGCAAGGCATTGAAGCGGAGGTGACACACGAGTTTTCGAGCAATTTTAGTATCAAGGCGGGCTATACCTATCTCGACGCTTATGATCGTCAGTCGGGAAAGCGCCTTGAAGGGCGTGGCCGCCACATGTTCAACCTCGCTCTGAACTACAACGACCGCAAGAACGGTTGGCGTGCTACTTTCTGGGGCGACTATACGCGAAACTACCTTGATATTCGTGACCGCATCATTACGGGACGGCTGCTGGATGCAAATGGCAATA
The DNA here is from genome assembly GCF_000292955.1 of Selenomonas sp. CM52. Taxonomy (NCBI): domain Bacteria; kingdom Bacillati; phylum Bacillota; class Negativicutes; order Selenomonadales; family Selenomonadaceae; genus Selenomonas; species Selenomonas sp. CM52. The sequence continues at coordinate 53,527 of NZ_ALNM01000003.1, read as the reverse complement.
CAATCACGGAGACGCCTCATTATACATTTAAGGATCCCAATACGGGCGAAGTGTATCATCTTTTCCCCACGGAAACTGAGGCAGATACCCATGTGAAGGGCGGGATTCAGCACGACTTCACGCGCGAGAAGCTTGCCCGAGAAAAGAACTACGGTGTTTGGAATCTGATGGTCGAAAAGGACGTCACGAAGAACGCGACGGTCTATGCGGGCATCACGAATGTTTTCAACACGTATGATCCCTATCTCGGTCTGGGCGGGCGCATCTATCGTCTCGGGATGAGAATGATTTTCTGATGTTTTAAGTTGGCAAGGGGCGCTGCATGATTTACAGCGAAGCTTGACTTCATGCAGCGGCCAAGAATATTTTTGATTTTTAAGGAGTGGTTGAGAAATGGAAAATTTTATTCATCTTTTTAATAGTGGTGGTTTCGTCATGTATCCGTTGCTCATCCTCTCGCTGATCACATTAGCGATTGCGATCGAGAGGTTCTATTATTTCCGCAATAATCGCAAGGGATCGAAGACCTTCTTCCACGGCGTCTATCATGCGGCTGCGGCGAAGGATTGGGATGTCGTGCGCCAGCTTTGTTCGGAGTTCCCATCGGCTTTGAGCCGCGTCATCGGACAGGGCATGGCGCATGATCAGTCGGAAGCAGCGATGAAGAGTGCGTTTGAGGATCGTATGTCGATGGAGTCGATCAGCTTCCATCGCTACCTTGACTATCTCAGCGCCATCGTCACGATCGCGCCTCTTTTGGGGCTTTTGGGCACGGTCACAGGTATGATTCAAACCTTCAGTGTGCTGGATAACGGCGGTGGTGCGGGAGCGATCACGGGCGGCGTCGGCGAGGCGCTTGTTGCGACGGCGAGCGGACTTTGCGTGGCGATCATCGCCTTCTGCTTCTATACGTACTTCGATCATCAGCTCGATACGCTCGTCACGGACACGGAGCGCCTTTGCTCGACGGTCCTCGGGGCGAAAAAAGAAAGTTGGGATGAGGCATGAACTTCAGCAAGCATCGTAAGGGAAAAAAGCCGGTCTTTATGATCATCCCGATGATTGACATCATCTTCTTCCTGCTCGTGTTCTTCATGATGAACAGCCTGCAGACGGTCGCGCAGAAGGCGCTTGCCGTGCAGCTGCCTCAGGCGCAGAGCGCGTCGGCGCCGGCACAAATGCCGATCATTATGACGCTCGACGAGGAAGGTCACATCACGATCGACAATAAGCCCGTGAGCATTCAGGAATCCTCGAATATTATGAAACGGCATATGCAGGAAAATGCGAATGCGGCTGTCGTTTTACAGGCAGACAAGCGCACGGCGCATGGGCAGGTCGTAGTTGTCATGGATATGCTGAAGCAAGCGGGAGTAAAACGCCTGTCGATCGCTGCAGAACAGAAATGACGGAAGGGATGGAATATGGAGCAAAATCTTTCATGGATAAAAGCGTATGGTGTTTCCATCTTGCTTCACATCGTGATTGCTCTGTTCTTTGCCTTGGGGTTGGCGCAAGTCGTTGCAGAAAAGGAGCAGCAAACCTATGTCGTCGATCTTGCCACATCGGATTTCAGCCAGGGCAGTGGACATGAGGGTGGCGGAGGAGGTGGCTCCCTTGCGGCCTTCCCAGAGCCTCTGAAGGAAGAAGAGATGACGAAACGTGTGGAAACTGTGCAGCAGGCGCAGACGTTTGCTGCCGAAGCGGAAGCCGTGACCAAGCCGGAAGCTGTGCAGATGCCTCCGCCGGCGACGACTTCGGCTTCCGATGCGACGCCAGCGGCAAATACGTCCAGCACAGCTGCTTCGGCGGGTTCGAGCGCTGTCTCCGGCGGTGGTGATGGAAGCGGCTCCGGTACGGGCAGCGGCTCCGGCAGCGGCTCGGGCGATGGTACGGGCAGCGGTTCAGGCAGCGGTGACGGAACCGGCTCGGGACATGGTACGGGCAATGGCTCGGGCAACGGACAGGGCAGCGGTGACGCTAATGTCGCTGGGACGGGGACTGCGCCCTTTGATGAATCTGGCTTCTGGGCTGCAGTGGATGCAAACAAAGAATATCCGTATATGGCAATAAAACGACATTTGGAAGGGTCTGCTTCGGTAGGATGCACCGTGACGACTGGTGGAAGTGTTGTCGGCGTTTTTCTAAACGCTTCATCGGGGTATGATATGCTTGATGATGCAGCCGTTGCAGCTGTACGAGCTGTCGGGAGTTATCCGAATCCCACTGGTCACGATGTTCCGATTACAGTTCCCGTACGATTTAATTTGAATTAGAACATGAGAAGCGAGCGGATTTTTCCGTGTGCTGAAAGCAGTATATATGGCGTTGTCATGGGAAATGGGCGAAAAAGTGCGTCATGCCGCTTCGTATGATGGCTGAACATATGCCCTGGAGATCAAAGAGATTTTACAGAATGGAACAGAAAAGGAGATGTCTACATGCGTACAATAGTAATTTATTCGTCCCTTACAGGAAACACAAAGAAGGTCGGTGAGGCGATTGCGAGTGGTCTGCCTGCAGGAACAGAGGCGGTTCCCGTCAAGGACGTGCCCGCCAATCTTGCCGACTATGACTGCGTATTCGTCGGCTTCTGGGTTGACCGCGGCACGGCGGATCAGGCGACGGCAGAGCTTTTGCCGAAACTGAGGAACAAGCATGTAGCGCTCTTCGCGACGCTCGGTGCAAATCCGAAGTCGCCTCATGCAGCTGAGAGCCTGGACAAGGCGGCAGAGCTTCTGCCCGAGGGCAAGACACCTGTCGGCAAGTTCATCTGCCAGGGCGCCGTCGATCCCAAAGTTATCGAGATGATGTACAAGATGTATCCGAAGGGGCATGCCCATGGGCAGTCGCCCGAGCGCGACGCGCTTCATGCCCAGGCGGCGACGCATCCTGACGAGGCCGATTTGGCGGCGGCGAAGAAGTTCGCTGAGGAGACGATGGCGAAGATTTCATGAGGTGAAGCGTAATGGCTTATAAATTGAAAGATATGTTCGCTGCCGACAGTGAGGAACAGCGCGAGCTGCAGTTCGGCAGGGCGGCGAATGACCCGCTGACGGAAGCTTTTCCGAGAAAGCGCGTCGTTCATGCAGGCGTGCGTGGTGAGGTCGTGCCGCCCGCTGAGGCGCAGGAGACGTGGCTGCGTATCATGAATACGCCAGCGAAGAAGGGCGAGGTGCAGGCGGCATACATCCACATTCCGTTCTGCAAGACGAAGTGCCTCTACTGCGGCTTTTTCCAAAATGCCGCGCATCAGTCGGCGGAGGATGACTACGTCGAGGCTCTGATCGAGGAGATCGAGGCGTCTGCGGACGCGCCGCGCCTCAAGGGCGGTCTCATACACGCCGTCTTCATCGGCGGCGGCACGCCGACGTCGCTTTCGGCGGAAAATGCCGCGCGTGTCCTCTCGACGCTCTGCCGCGTCCTGCCCTTGGCAAATGATTACGAGCTGACGCTCGAAGGCCGCATCCATGACCTCGTGCCAGAGAAGATCGAGGCGTGGCTCGCGAACGGCGTCAACCGCATCTCGCTCGGCGTGCAGTCTTTCGATACGAAGGTGCGCCAGTCGCAGGGCAGAATCGAGACGCGCGAGGAAGTTCTGGAGCGTCTCAAGCTTCTGAAGTCTTATGAGCAGTGCTCGGTCGTCCTCGACCTCATCTATGGTCTGCCCGGCCAGTCGATGGAGGTCTGGCAGCATGATCTTGATGACCTCATCGCCTCGGGGATCGACGGCGCGGACTTCTATCAGCTCAACGTCTTTGAAGGAAGCGACCTCAACAAGCGCATCGCCGAAGGCAAGCTCGCTCCTGCTGCGACGACGAAGGAACAGGCGAAGATGTACGCCTTTGCGCACGACTACATGAAGAAGCGCGGCTGGCGTCAGCTCAGCATGTGCCACTGGGCGAGCAGCAACCGCGAGCGCAGTCTCTACAACGCGCTTGCGAAGAAGGGCGTGCCGATGTTCCCCTTCGGCAGCAGTGCAGGCGGCTTCCTCGAAGGCTACGCCGTCATGCTGCATCGCGTGCTGCAGCCCTACGCCATGCTCGTGGCGAGCAATCAGAAGCCCATCATGGGTCTCGTCAGGCAGTCGGAGATCCAGCCGTTTTCCAACTGCGCCGTCAACATGTTGGAGAAGGGCTGGATGGACGTCTCACGCCTCACGGCGATGGACGAGCGTCTCGAAGACCTGCGCTGGCTCTATGAGCTTTGGGCAGAGCGCGGACTCGTCGACTTCAACGGCGTGCAGTACGAGCTGACGGTCGCGGGCAAGTTCTGGGAGGTCAATATCGCGCAGACGACGGTCGAGTGCATACAGTACCTGCTGACGGGCGAGAACGAGATGAGCGTTGAGCGCATCGCGGCGCAGGATAAGAAGCATGGCGAAGCGAAGGAAAAGATGCACGGCGTCGGTATGAACGGCGTGCCGTCCATCGAGATGATGCAGCGCATGCAGAAAATGGCGAAGGGCGGTATGCCGTCCTTGAAAGTGCTCAAGGAGTTCGCTAAGGAAGTCGGCATCCAGGGCATGCCGACGATGGAAGACATGCGGCGTCTTCAAAAGATGATGGAAGAGCGGAAAATCGAGGAGAAATAAGGATTTTCGGGGCGGTGCGGATAGAATGAAGCCCGTCCGATTGGCACGGAATTTCTTCGCGCTTCCTCAGGGCAGGGTGCAGTCGTTTCACGGCTTGCCCTGCCTTTCTTTTTCTTGACTTTTCCATTTCTTTCATATACTATTGAAAGTTATAAGGGCGGTTTTGCCCTTCCGAAAGGTAAAAAAATTTGAAGCGCCCCGCAGTCTCGGAAAGCAGGCGAGGGGAAGAAGGGGGCAGAGGAATCTTGTTTTTCCTACAGAAGAAAACGGGCGGTTTTTCCATGCTTTTGGCGGCAGCCGTTCTCTCTTTCGCCGTGTTCTTGAGCGGCTGTGGTGGACAGCAGGGCATGCAGAAGGGACCGGCGCAGGTCAAGGTCATGAAGGCCATGCAGCAGGATGCGCCGATCACGAGCGAGTATGCGGGTCAGATTGCGGGCAAGGACGAGGTCAAGGTGCAGTCGAAGGTTTCGGGTGCCGTCGTCGAGAAGTATGTGAAGGGCGGCGACTTCGTCACAGCGGGGCAGCCGCTCTATCGCATCGACTCGCGTCAGTATGAGTCCGCTGTCTGGCAGGCGCAGGCGGCGCTCGCGCAGACGGAGGCGACGCTGAGCAACGCGCGCGTCGATCTCTCGCGCTATGAGGCTCTTTACGAGGCGGCAGCGATTCCAGAGCAGACAGTGGCGACGCAACGTGCGAACGTCAGCGCCTATGAGTCGGCAGCTGAGGCGAATGCAGCGCTTCTTCGCCGCGCGCAGCAGGATCTTGCCGACACGACGATCTACGCGCCGATGACGGGGCAGCTCGCCGTCGACGATGTTGCCGTCGGCACGTTCGTCACGGCGGGCAATACGACGCTCGTGACGGTCGGCACGAACGATCCCGTCTACGCGACGTTCAGCATCAGCGAGACGGATTACTTGAAGTTCATGGGCGCCGCCATGCGCGGCGAAGGCGCTCCTTCGGCGCGTGTGTCGCTGACGCTTGCGGACGGCACGGCATATCCGATCGACGGGCGCATCGTCGAGACGGATCGCGCCTTGAAGGACAATACGGGAACCTTGAAGATCAAGGCGCTCTTCGACAATCCTGGCGGCCTTCTGCTGCCCGGCATGTTTGCACGCGTGAAGATCTCGGGACAGACGGTGCCGAACGCCATTCTCGTGCCCGAGCGCGCCGTGCAGCAGCTTCTCGACAAGTCCTTCGTGATGGTCATGGAGGATGGCAAGTCGAAAGCGCGCACCGTGACGCTCGGCGACAAGGTGGGCAGCTTCTACATCGTCAAGGACGGTATTTCGGCGAATGATCTCGTCGTCGTCGAAGGTCTGACGAACCTGCAGGAGGGCGTCGAGCTTTCTCCGACGGAGGTCACGGCAGCCGACATGGGCTTCTCGCTCGAAAACGATATGAAGGCATTTGACTCCAGTGTGAGCACGTTGGGCAAATAGGCATAGGAGGGCATGAACTTGTCTAAGTTTTTTATCCATCGGCCGATTTTTGCCATCGTCATCGCGCTTTTGATCGTCATCTGCGGCGTCATCGCGGGGCTTCAGCTGCCGATTGCGCAGTACCCGCAGATCTCGCCGCCGACGGTCACCGTCGGTACGATGTATACGGGAGCGAGCGCGAGCGTCGTCAATCAGACGGTCGCGCAGATCATTGAAGATCAGGTCAACGGCACGCAGGGCATGGACTACATGAGCTCCAACTCGGATGACACGGGGCTCTACAGTCTGACGGTCACGTTCGAGACCGGATCGGACGGCGACATGGATTCGGTCAAGGTGCAGAACAATGTCGCCGTGGCGACGGCGAGCCTGCCCGACGACGTCAAGACGGTCGGCGTCACGACGAAGAAGGCGTCGAATGACATGGCGATGATGGTCTCCATCTATTCGAACAGCGACCTCTACGACAGTACGTTCCTCAAGAATTACGCGACGATCTATCTCCTCGATAAGATTAAGCGCGTGCATGGCGTCGGCGACGTCCAGATCTTCGGCTCGGACTATTCGATGCGCGTCTGGCTCAATCCCGACAAGCTCGCAGAACTCGGACTCACGGTCTCCGATGTTGCAGCCGCGATCAAGGAGCAGAACGTGCAGGCGCCGGCGGGTACAATCGGTGCGATGCCCGTGCCCGAGATGCAGGAAAAGCAGGCGACCGGCAAGGTCAACGGTCGTCTCGTGACGCCCGAGCAGTTCGGCAATATCATCGTGCGCGCTTCGGGCGACGGCAGCTTCGTGCGCCTCAAGGATGTCGCGCGCGTGGAGACAGGCGCGAAGACGAACAACATCGTTGCCAAAGCGAACGGACATCCGGCGCTTGCCATGGGCGTCCAGCTCACGAGCGACGCCAATGCCATGCAGACGGTCGCTGCCGTCAAACAGGTCATCGACGAGGCGCGGCCGAACTTCCCGCCCGAGATGCGCTGCGATACGATCGTGGACAGCACGAACTATATCCGTGAGTCTATCACGGAGGTCGTGCACACCTTCGTCGAGGCGCTTCTCCTCGTCGTGCTCGTCATCTTCGTGTTCCTGCAGAGCTGGCGCGCGACGCTGATTCCGCTCCTAGCCGTGCCCGTATCCTTGATCGGCACGTTCATCGCGTTCATCGCGCTTGACTTCAGCATCAACACGTTGACGCTCTTCGCGATGGTTCTCGCCATCGGTCTCGTCGTCGACGACGCCATCGTGGTCATCGAGAATGTCGAGCATCACATGGAGGAGGGGCTGAACGTCATCGACGCGACGGAGCGCGCGATGGACGAGGTGCAGGGACCTGTCGTGGCGATCGCCTTCGTGCTCGCCGCCGTCTTCGTCCCCGTTGCTTTCCTCGGCGGCATGATGGGCGTGCTCTACAAGCAGTTCGCCCTGACCATCGCCATTTCCATGGCAATTTCGGCCTTTGTCGCCCTGTCCTTGACGCCGGCTCTTTGCGCTTTGATCTTGAAGCCGCACGCGAAGGACAAGGCAGACAAGAAGGGCATTCTCGACCGCTTCTTCGCTGGCTTCAATAGATGGTTTGACAAGACGAAGAGCGGCTACTTGGGCATTGTCGCCAAGATGATTCGCAAGTCGCGTTTCGCCATTCTCTTCATGGTGCTCGTCTGCGCCCTTACGGCGATCGTTTACAAGAACATGCCGTCGACCTTCGTACCGGATGAAGATCAAGGCTTTTACATCGTTTCCGTAAGTCTGCCGCCCGGCACGTCGACCAACGTCACGCAGGAGAGCATAGATAAAGTGCAGGCCTCTCTCAAGGAGCTGCCCGGCGTCGATATGGTCATGGCCATCAACGGTTTCGATATCCTGTCCTTCGGCGCGAAGTCGAGCGCGGGCACGATCTTCGTCGGACTCGATCCGTGGAGTGAGCGCACGACGATCGAGACGAACCTCAACATGCTCATCGGCAAGACCTTCGGCATCGGCGCGAAAGTCGCGCCCGAGGCGCAGGTCATCGCGTTCAATATGCCGGCTCTGCCGGGACTCGGCATGGTCGGCGGCTGGACGATGCAGCTGCAGGATATGTCAGGACATACGGAAGAGGAGCTTGATGCAATCACGAAGCAGGTCTTGCAGGCGATGAACCAGCGTCCCGAGCTGCAGGGCGTGCGGACGACGTACAGTACCGATGCGCCAATCTATAATTTCGAAATTGACCGTGAGAGGGTCAAGCAGCTCGGCGTGCAGCTGAGCGACGTGTTCACGGCTCTGCAGGTCAACTTCGGCGGCTATCAGGTCAATGACTTCAACCAGTTCGGCCGCACCTACAAGGTCATGATGCAGGCGGATATGCCGTATCGCTCGGAAGTCGAGGCGACGCGCTTCATCTTCGTCAAGTCGAGCGCGGGCACGATGGTGCCGCTCGATACGCTCCTGAAGCCGAAGCGCGGCACGGGCGCACCGATTATCTCGCGCTTCAATTCGGCGCGTGCCGTGCAGATCCAGGGCAACGCAGCTTCGGGCTACAGCTCGGGCGAGGCGATGCGTGCGGCGGAAGAGGTGGTCGCCGAGGTCGCGCCTGCAGGCTTCAACGTCGAGTGGTCGGGTCAGAGCCGCGAGGAGAAGACGGCGGGAAGCTCGACGCTGCGCGTGCTCGCCTTGTGCTTTGTATTCGTATTCCTTTGCCTCGCGGCTCTCTACGAGAGCTGGAGCGTGCCGTTTGCCGTGCTTTTAACAGTGCCTACGGGCATTCTGGGCGCACTCCTTTCCGAGTACGTGCTCGGCATGGGCGGCATGATCCTGTTCCACCACATGAATTCGGGGCTGCAGGACAGCATCTACATGCAGATCGGCATCATCATGATCATCGGTCTGGCGGCGAAGAACGCGATCCTCATCGTCGAATTCGCGAAGGTGCGCGTCGACCGAGGCATGGAGCCGGTCAAGGCGGCGATCGAGGCGGCGGGTCTGCGCCTGCGCCCGATCCTCATGACGAGCTTCGCGTTCATCATTGGCTGCCTGCCGCTGGCCTTTGCCACGGGTGCGGGCGCTTCTGCGAGAAACGGCATGGGCGTTGCCGTCGTCGGCGGCATGCTGTTTGCGACGATTCTCGGCGTGTTCCTGATCCCTGTGTTCTACGTCATCGTGGAGTGGATTGCCGCGAAGCTCGGCATGCTCAAGCAGGCGAAGAAGAAGACGCCGGTCGATTATATGTGATAGTGTTGGAAGATGCGGCTTGCTGCACTTCCTAAAAAAAGAAGCCGTCCTGCGGGGCGGCTTCTTTTTTCTAGGAATAGAAACGGGGTTGTTGCATGAGTTGAGCGATATGATGCCGAGCGTTTGATTTATGTGCGACATCCCCTCCTCTCGCCGCACTCAGATGGCGGTTTTCTTCTCGTACAGGTCAGTGAGCGCGTCTTGCAGGACTTTGGAGATGTTGAGCTGCTCGGCTTCGGCGAAGGTGTTGAGCCATGCGGGAATCGTGAGATTTTTGCGGACGGATTTGCTGCCGTACTTGGCGGCGTAGGCATCCATGTCGAGCGAGAGTAGGCTGACGAAGCCTTCACCAATCTCGGGATCGGGATGAATGTCCGCGATATTGCTTGCGGGCGGCACTTCGTTGCCATCCTCAAGCTCGCCGAGAATCCATCCCGAGGCGGCATCCTCGCCCATGGCAATGGCGTCGGAGAGAGAACCGCCCTCGCTTATGCAGCCGGGCAGGTCGGGGACGACGACGGTAAAGCCGGGATTCACTTCGCAGGGATAAAATACGGCGGGATATACCAGGTTCATATAGAAGCCTCCTTTCGGAGACGGGCTGTTATTGTAAGCCTGCCATCCGCAAGACAGATTTAACGGTTTTTGGGTCGAGGTCGCCGGGGTGATTCGGTATCGTGATCTTTCCCTTCTTCTCTGGATGCTTGTAGTGCATGTGCGAGCCATTGGAGCTGTCGAAATACCAACTGTCCTTTTTGATGATCCGTTCAAGTTCCTTGAATCTCATCGCGGTCACTCCTCCTATTTATATTATACATATTATGCGCATATAGGTCAAAAGAAAATGTTGCTTTTGTAAAAATATTTCATCCATCAGAGAAGAAGAGGTGGGACGATTGCTGTGTCGACGGCTTGGGATATGTCCGCAGATGATATGTCTTGGCGATAAAATGTGCGCATGGACATACTTGCGACAGCCCATGCGGACGGCGGGCACTTCGTGCGTTTTCCTATGCTGTATATCTATTTTCTCCTAAAAATATGGGCGAAAGGGAAAATTTGTGATAAGATAGAAGGGCAATCGTCGGAGCGGCGCAAAAAGCGATGCTTCCGAAAATAAGGAGAGAAATCTATGGAACAAATCATGGGGACGGCGCTCTTGATGATGGAGGGCGCACAAATCACGCTGGAAATCTTCTGCGTGACGCTCCTCTTGTCACTGCCCTTGGGGCTTCTCGTCGCGCTCTGCCGCATATCGAAGCTCGGGCCTTTGCGCCTTCTGATGGAGTTCTACATCTGGCTCATGCGCGGCACGCCGCTGATGCTGCAGCTTCTCTTCGTCTACTTCGCCCTGCCGATGGTTGGCATACGCCTGCCCGACATCGCGGCGGCGCTCCTCGCGTTTACGCTCAACTATGCGGCGTACTTCGCGGAAATCTTTCGCGCGGGCATCCAGTCGATCGGGCGCGGGCAGTATGAAGCGGCGAAGTCGCTCGGCATGACGTACACGCAGACGATGCGGCGCATCATCGTTCCGCAGATGATCCGCCACGTCCTGCCGCCCGTGAGCAACGAGACGATCAACCTCGTCAAGGATACGTCGCTCATCTACATTTTGGCGATGAACGATCTCCTGCGCGTGGCGCGTACGATCGTGCAGCGTGAGTTTGACATGACGCCGTTCTTCGTGGCGGCTGTCTTCTATCTCGCGATGACGTTCGTTCTGACTTGGGGATTCAAGAAATTGGAGGCGTACTATGGCAAGTACGATGAATGAGCCGGCAATTCGCATGCACGGCATCCGTAAGAGCTTCGGGGCAAACGAGGTACTGCGCGGCATCGACCTCGTGGCGAAACGCGGCGAGACGCTTTCCATCATCGGGCCTTCAGGTTCGGGCAAGTCGACGCTGCTGCGCTGCATCAATCGGCTCGAGGACATCGACAAGGGTTCGATCGAGATCGATGGGGATTTCCTCGCTGCAGAGAACGAGGCCGGTCATACGGAGTACGCTTCGAGCGGGAAGTGCCGCACACTTTTGTTGAAGATGGGCATGGTCTTTCAGCAGTTCAACCTCTTCCCGCACATGACGGTGCTGCAGAATCTATTGGAGGCGCCTCTCGAGGTCAAGGGCATGAAGCGCGAGGAAATCCTGCCGACGGCGGAGGAACTTCTCCGAAAGGTCGGACTTTTTGACAAGCGAGACGCCTATCCTGCGCGCCTGTCGGGTGGGCAGCAGCAGCGTGTCGCCATCGCGCGTGCGCTTGCCATGCGTCCTGAGATCATGCTGTTCGATGAGCCGACATCGGCGCTCGATCCTGAACTCACGGGCGAGGTCTTGAAGACGATGCGTGAGCTGGCGGCAGAGCACATGACGATGGTCGTCGTGACGCATGAGATGGCGTTCGCGCGTGAGGTTTCGCAGCAAGTGGTGTTCATGGCGGACGGTACGATCGTGGAGCAGGGGAAGCCCCGAGACCTTTTCCAACAGCCGCAGGAAGAGCGTACGCAGGCGTTCCTGCGCAACATGCTTTGAGGTTTGACAGGAGGGGTTCGCATGAACGTGTCGTTTCGTTGGCTTTTCTTTTTCGTTTTCGCTGCGGTCGTTTTTTTCTTGAGCTTCCCGGCATTTCCGACAGCGCAGGCGGCGCCTTTGGCTCAGATCAAGAACGTGCGCGTCCATGCGGACAAGGAGAAGGTCCGCATCGTCGTCGATGCGGACGGCGAGGTTGACTACAAGTCGATGACGCTCGCCTCGCCCGGGCGTGTCGTCGTTGACCTCTCAGGCGCACGCCTCTCGCCTTCCGTTGCCAAGAGCCAGAAGATTGAGAGTCAGTTCGCGACGAAGGTGCGCCTCGGGCAGTTCGATTCGACTACGGTGCGTATCGTCGTGGAGACGGAGATGTACAAGAGCAGCAGCAATTACGACGTGTTCTCTCTGGAAGGCGGCCCTGTGCCGTACCGCGTGGTCATGGACTTCGGCAATCTTTCGGGCAGTGCGGGCAGCAGCGCGTCCTCCGCAGGGGGAACTTCTTCGGGCGGTTCGAACATCGACTTCGGCCATGAGACAGGTTCGTCCGATGATTCAGGCAGTTCCTCGGACGGCGGACAATCTTCTTCGGGGATGACGCGTTCGAGAAGCCAGAGCAGCGCAGCGCCAGGCATTGACGGCAAACGCATCGTTCTCGATCCCGGGCACGGCGGCAGCGACACGGGCGCCATCGGGCCGACGGGTGTGACGGAAAAAAGCATCGCGCTCCGCATCGCGAAAAGACTCAAGACGCTCTTGGAAGCCGAGGGTGCAGAGGTCATTCTGACGCGCACGGAGGACACGGAGGTTTCGCCGAAGAAGGCGAAGGCGACGGATGTGGAGGAACTGCAGGCTCGCTGCGACATCGCGAATCAAAACTCGGCGGACATCTTCCTCAGCATACATCTCGATGCTTTCTCCGGACCTGAAGCGCACGGCACGACGGGCTACTATTACGAGATGGGATCGGCTGACAGCACGCGTCTTGCCGACTGCGTCAAGCGCGGCGTGCTGCGCCGTCTCGGTACGCTCGATCGCGGCACGAAGCCGTGCGCCTTCTATGTGTGCCGTCATACGGATATGCCCGCGATGCTCTTGGAGACGGCCTTCGTTTCCAATCCGCGCGAGGAGCAGATGATGAATTCGGAGGAAGGCGTGGAGAATGCCGCGCAGGGCATCGCGGCAGGAATTGCCGAGTATTTCCAATGAGATGGGATGCACCCGCTGCGGTGGGAAAGCCACGTTGAGAAAGGAAGATTTCATGGAGAAGAAGGCGAGATTGGATGGAATCCTGATGGGCGAGGAGGAGCGCAGGAAGCGCTTTTATCGCCGTGCACTGCCCGAAAACCGCACGCTCAAAGAGGCTCTGGGCTGCCTGTCGCGCGAAGAACTGGACGACTTGGCGTACAACCTCTGCCTGGAGGAGACGGATGACATGACGCTTCCTGCGCTCATCGACACTCTTTTGCCTGCCGCCGTGCAGTTTGCCGAGCGCTGGCTGCCGTCGGCGTTTGAGGAGCAGTACCAGGCGTTTCGCCATATACAGGACAAGGGCGGGCTTGCCGATGACTTCCGCGAGGACGATGTGCGCATCGACTACCTGTGCGGACTTGGCATCATGGCGGTCGGTGCGGATGAGGGCAAGCTCTATTGGTACATGCCCGAGGAGATGGCCGAAATCTTTAAGAAGCTCGATTCCGCAGCTTATGAGGATGCCGTGCGTCTCAATACGGAGATCATGCGCCTTGCGACAGGACTTCTCTTCTACTATGGCTTCCTCGACTACGATAAGCTTTTCGCCATGGTCAACGCTTATCTCGAAGAGGGACAGCGCCTTGACTTCGCCGCCTTCATGGGCGTGATGCTTAACGGCTCCTGCTGGCACAAGGAAGTCGTTGGCACGGAGCGAGGCTTGGCGTATCATACGCTTTTGAGTGCACCGTGGCTCGAAAGAGAGCAGAAGGAGAAGGAGGATCTTCCTTTTGCCGAGATTCCTTACGGCAAGGTTTACGATGCGGGAGAAGAGGGCTATATCGAGGCGACGCTCGCCTACAAGAAGCTCGCGCAGTTCTTCATGGCGAAGCTCTCGATGGAGGTTCTGCAGGCAGCGGAAGCCGTCGGAAAGATTCTCCTGCTCTTCCAGAACGGCGGCAGCATGAAGGACGTCGCCGCGTTTTTGGAAACGTTGGGCAAGCTTGACGATGAGGCGGCAGAAGAGGAGATGACGAAACTCGTGATCGCTCTGCACGCGACGACACGCCTGTGGCGGCTCAAGGGTCATACACCGGATGAACTCAAGGAGAATGCGCGCGAGATGGCGCGCAAGATGCATTGAGGGACGCGGGTGAAGAGCGAGGCGATCTCATGGAATACGGCGGCGGCTTGCTGCACTTTCTTGCGCCGACACGCTCCGCGCTCTCCGTGCTCGTCGTGGAAAGCCTCGCTTATCTGCCGAAACTGCGCGAGATGATGCCCGCTGCCGCGCTCTTCGCCGTGACGGCGGAACTGGATGATGCCGATGCACCCGAACTGCAGGGACTGGATGTCTCCTGGTCCTTCTTGGACTACCGCGATACACCTTTGCCGTTTGAGAGAGAGAGCTTCGATTATATCCTCGCCGACCGCTGTTTGGAAACGGCGGGAAATCCGCAGGACATTGCTGCAGGGTTCGGCCTCTTCCTGCGACCGACGGGCTATCTCCTGACGAGCTTCTTGAACGTACGCCATTGGAGTGTCATCGAGGATCTGCGCGGCGGGCATTTCTATGCGATCGTGCGTCGTCTCTTCGCTCGCCCTGAGATGGAGACGCTGCTCGCGGCGTCCTTTTATAAGGAGGTTTCTTTTCTTCCTGTATGGCGTGAAGCGCCGCAGGGCGTGATCGAGCGGTTGGAAGCAGCGGAATTTGAAAATTCGGGGCGCGACTTGGAAGCGAAGTTTTGGCTCTGCCGTGCGCGGCGCACATCGGACGAGGTCGCACCTCTGAAGGAGTGCTTCACGCCCGCTGTGCGCCGAACTCTTGTGACGCTCCTGCGCCGCCTTGAGTACGGCATAGAGGCAGAAGAAAATGCAGCGGCGCTCTGGCAGCTCTGCCGTGAGGAAGGGATCTTCCTCGAATACCTCGTGGACTTTGCCGCGCAGACCATCGTGCATCAGAAGGATCTCTTGCGCGCGCTCCTGCAGACGGCAGAGCCGCAGCTGGCGCGAGAGCTTGCCGAGGCGGCACGACGCAGGCTTCCGTGCGGCGAGGTGCGGGAGGCCTTGCAGGAACTTGCGGCGGAAAGTGTGAAAGGAGCGGCGGAAGATGAAGGATGAGAGGGCGATCGCCTTCATCACCTGCGTCAACGATGAGGCATGGTACGCAGAGTGTCTGCTCTACCTGCGCCATCTGCGTTTGCCCGAAGGCTTTCGCGCCGAGTATATCGCCGTGCGCGGCGCCGCGTCGATGGCGGCGGGGTACAACGAGGGTATGGCGAGGTCGCGGGCGCGCTACAAGGTCTATCTGCATCAGGACACCTTGCTCGTCAACAAGGATTTTCCACGGGCGATGTTGAATATCTTTGCAGATGAGAGCATCGGCATGATCGGCGTCATCGGCTGCCGTTCGCTGCCCGCAAGCGGCGTGTGGTGGGATGGGTTTCGCTGCTATGGACGCGTGCTTCATGCGTGCGAGGCGGAGAGCATCGTCGACACGCACATGAAGGAGCCGGACGGCGAGAGCATCGATGTCGAAGCGGCGGACGGACTCTTCCTTGCGACGCAGTACGACGTGCTCTGGCGCGAAGATCTTTTCACGGGCTGGCATCTCTACGACACGTCGCAGTGCAAGGAATTCTCCAGGCGAGGGTTTCGGACGGTCGTGCCGAATCAGGAGGCGGGATTTTGGTGCATCCACTGTCCCGTGGAGAAGCCGCTCGCCAAAAGCTATAAGGAGTATCAGAAGATCTTTCTCCGAGAGTACGGCGCGGAATTGTGCCCGGAGGTTTAGACTATACTTGTTGGAGCGTGTGCTTTATGGACGACAAAGAGAATTGGATCGGAATAGCCAACCGATTTGCAAACCAGGGCGATTTTCGCGGCATGCGCGCTTCGGCGAAGGAGATTTTGCAGATCGTGCAGGAGGACGCGGACGCCTATGCCATCATGGCAGAGGCGTCTTTCTATATGGATGAGCGCGAGCAGGCGAAGGAGTACATGGCGCGTGCCGAAGAGCGCGAGCCAGGGAACTTGCGTGCGCGTCTCGTACGCGCCGCATTCTTCTCCGCGGACTTCGCCTTGGAGGAGGAAATCAAGGAGCTTCTCTCCATCGTGCAGGCGACGGAGAAGGTCGCTGAATCGCTTTGGACGCAGTCGCTTCGCTACGTGCGCTTCAAGGCGCTTGCATGGCTCTCTGACGCGTGGCTTCTCGCGGCGGAGCCGGAGTTTGCCATGAACACGCTTCTGGCAGCGAGTGATATGCTGACGGGCGAGGAGGCGGCGGAGTGCTACAGCAAGGCGCTCTTCTGCTCGAATTACCGCACGAGGACGCCCGCCGAATCCCTGCGTCTCCATCGCGGCTACGAAAAATTTTTCGAAGGCGTCAAGATCTGTCATCCGTATCGCACCGAGGCGGCAGAGGCGGGGGCATTGCAGCCGAAGGCGACGCTTTCCGTCGGGGAGGCCATGGCGGCGGCCAGAGCGGAAGCCAATCGCGAGCGGCGCGGTGCGGCGCTTGTGGCACAGCAGGCGAAGCAGGAACGCGAGCCTCTTTCGCGTCTCGTGCAGAAGGCCTTGCCGAAGCCGCAGTATGAGGATTCACTTCGCCTCTGGGCATGGGAAGCGCGGGCAAATCAAAGGCGCATGGAAGAGGAAAAGGAGTACGAGGCATTCAAGAAAGAATTGGAAGAGGAGCGAAGAAGCAAGACGCGGCGAGAGGCGCGCGTTGCCTCGCTTTTTGGCGGTAACACACACCTTTCGCCGTCTCCGGTGCCGAGAGCTCAAATGGCGGCTTTCCGCATCCAGCCGACGGCGCCGCCTGTGGGAGAGAAACGCACGCGTACCTTCAGTCGCAAATTGCGCATTGGCTACATCTCGCCCGATTTCCGCCTTCATGCAGCGGCGTATTTCTTCATGCCGCTCGTGCGCGATTTTGACGCCGCTTCGTTCGAGGTCACCTGCTATGCGCGGGGCAAGCGCGACCGTGTGACCTCGCTCTTTCGCCAGAAAAGAGTACAGTGGAAGGATGTCTCGCGCCTCTCGGCTAGGGATGCGGCGCGCCTCATCGAGAGGGACGGCATCGACATCCTCGTCGATCTTGCCGGGCACACGCAGGGAAGCGGTCTGCCCGTGCTCGCCCGGCGGCCTGCGCCCGTGCAGATGACGGCGATCGGCTACATGGCGACGACGGGGCTTCGTGCGGTCGACTATTTCCTTTCCGACATCTATTGCTCGCCGTGGGACATGGGCGCGCGCGGCTTTTCAGAGAAGGTGCTGCGCATGCCGCACAGCCACCTCTGTTATGCGCCCGTGCTGCGCGATATGCCGAAGAGCGGCGGGGAGGCGCCGTTTGTGAAGAACGGCTATATCACGTTTGGCAGTTTCAACAACTTCTCCAAGGTGTCGGACGATATGCTCGCCTTGTGGCGCGGCGTGCTTGAGCGCATGAAGGGGGCGCGGCTCGTCGTCAAGAGCAAGATCTGCAGCATTGCGGCGGGCAGGAAGATCGTGAAGGAGCGTCTGCAGCGCTTCGGCATACCGCTCGCACAGGTCGAGCTTCGCCCGTACAGCCCCGATTATCTTGAGCAGTACACGGACATCGACATCGTGCTCGACACCTTCCCTTATACGGGCGGCGTCACGACGTGCGAGGCGCTCTACATGGGCGTGCCCGTCATCACAAAAGCGGGCGGCACGCACGGCTCGCGCTTTTCGACAAGCATCTTGGAAAATGCGGGGCTTTCACAGCTCGTGGCACGAGGCGATATGGAATACGTGCGAAAAGCCGTGGAGCTTGCGGACGCGCCCGACATCCTGCGCCGCCTGCATCGCGACCTGCGCGCGCGCATGGAAGCCTCGCCACTGATGGATGCGAAGGGCTATATGAAGGACTTGGAAGATATATACCGCGAGATTGCTGAGGACGTTTGAATTTGCAGGATGCACGGAAAATGGCAGAAGAGGGGGCGAAAGCAATGAAGGATGAAAAGATCGCCGTGTTTCATGATTTATTGAAGGAAAGTGACAATATCGTATTCTTTGGCGGCGCCGGCGTCTCGACGGAATCGGGCATTCCCGATTTTCGCAGCGCCACGGGAATCTACAGCAAGATGCTCGCACAGCACGTTTCTCCCGAAGAGCTTGTCTCGCATACGTTTTTCGAGCGCTGCCCTGAGGAGTTTTTCGATTTTTACCGCAAGCGCCTCGTTTATATGGAAGCGAAACCGAACGATTGCCACAAGGCGCTCGCCGCGCTTGAGCGCATGGGAAAGCTCAAGGCCGTCGTCACGCAGAACATCGACGGACTGCACCAGGAAGCCGGCTCTTCGCGCGTGCTGGAACTGCATGGATCGATCCGGCGCAGTTACTGCATGGACTGCCGTGCGTTTTATGATGAAAGATTTCTGCAGGCGAGCGAGGGTGTACCGCATTGCACGAAGTGCGGTGGTATCGTGAAGCCGGATGTCGTGCTCTATGAGGAAAGCCTCGACGCCGATGTGCTCGATGCTGCCGTACGCGCGATTGCTGCGGCGGATCTCCTCATTGTCGGCGGTACATCGCTCGTCGTCTATCCGGCGGCGGGACTTCTGCGCTGTTTCAAAGGCAGGCATCTCGTGCTCGTCAACAAGACGGCGACGAAGGCGGACGAAAGGGCGGATCTCGTGATTCACGATTCCTTGGGTGAGGTGTTTCGCGAGGTGATGGTCGGCCTGACATGAAAGTGTGGGCCTTCTCTCGTGCTATTGACGAAAAAATCAAGAAAAATTCAACATTTCTTTCCCGCATCTTTGATTATTTAGAAAAATGTGTTAAAATGAAGGTGTAGGCAATAGCCTGAATTTGGAAGTCGTATTGCCGTGGAGAAAGGAATGGAGTTTGCATGGCGACATTACTGGAGAAAACGAGGAAAATCAACCGTCTGCTGCAGCGCGCGGAAAGCGTCGAGTACGACAGCATATCGCGCGTCTTGAGTGCGGTGATCGATGCGAATGTCTATATTGTGAACAAGGCGGGCAAGATCTTCGGACATGCCTTCATCGATGATTTCGAGTGCGACCTGATGCTTGCAAACGTCGTGCAGCAAGGAAGCTTTCCCAAGAGGTATGTGAGCTGGCTGCTGAAGATGGACGAGACTTCGCCGAACTTGAAGTCGAAGACGGGAATCTGTGCCTTCACGGAGGATACGGACTGTCGATTTGAGGGAAAGAATACCACGATCGTGCCGATCTATGGTGTAGGTGACCGCATCGGCACATTGATCATCGCGAAGTATGATACGGACTTTACGGAAGCCGATCTGATCCTTGCCGAGTACGGTGCGACGGTCGTCGGCATGGAGATGCTGCGTGACCGCACGCAGCAGATCGAGATCGAGGCACGCAAGAAGGCGACAGTGCAGATCGCTCTGGCGACACTCTCCTTCTCGGAGGTCAAGGCGGCGAAGAGCATCTTTGGCGAACTGGAAGGATCCGAGGGACTGCTCGTCGCCTCGAAGATTGCGGATCGCGCGAAGATCACGCGCTCCGTCATCGTCAATGCGCTGAGAAAATTCGAGTCGGCGGGGCTCATTCAATCGAAGTCGCTCGGCATGAAGGGAACGCACATCAAGGTGCTCAATCCTTATTTGCTCGAAGAACTTCAACGGGTGGAAAACTGAAGAAGCAAGGAAGGGGACTGGGACATGCCGAGGCATGAACCCGCCCCTTTTTTCTTGTCCCTTATAGGACTATTTTACAGTCGTTAAAAAAAACTGAGAAATGGAGTGAATCATTTCCGATTTTATGGTAGAATAGAAAGTGCAAAATCACGATGGATAAATTTGTTAATCATGATGTATGGATTTGGGCAATGATTTTCAGCCTGTATGCGAAGCACATTTGCTTTTTGCTTCGCCTTTTTGAAAAAAGAAGTTCGGCGGGAAAGGATTTTTTCTCATTTCGTCGAACTTTAGAGAGAGTTATAGGGAAAGGATGTGGAACACCGCAATGCTGGAGCAAATCGTAGGCAACAGGGCGCTCGACGTTATGCAGCGCGGTATGGGGGCGGCGAACCTTCGACAGGAGGTCATCAGCCACAACATCGCCAATGTTAACACGCCGAATTTCAAGAAGAGCAACGTCGTGTTCGAGGATCTTCTTGCGAAGGAGCTTGATCTCGATGCTGAGGGCGGGCTCAAGATCGTGCGTACGCATGATCGCCACATGCCCATTCCTTTCCGGGGTAGGGCTTTGGCGAAGATTGAACTGGACCAGTCGTCTTCCATGCGTTACGACAAGAACAATGTGGATATTGATGTCGAGATGGCGTCTTTGGCCAAGAACAGTCTGTATTTCAACGCTTTGGCCAGGCAGGTCGGAGCCGGGTTCTCTCAGATGAGAAGCGTCATTACCGGGCAGTGATTCGCCGGGGGTGTGATGCGAGATTTCGGATGATGCAAGGAGAGTAGAAAAATGAGCATGTTTGGAGGAATCGATGCTTCCGCTTCCGGACTTACGGCGGAGCGTCTGCGCATGGACGTGATTTCAAACAATATCGCGAATGCGAATACGACACGTTCAATTGAGGGCGGCCCATATCACAGGCGTTATGTCGTTTTTCAGCCGCGTGAGAGGGGTAAGGAGGACTTCGCTTCTACCTTGCGCCAGAAGCTCGATAATCAGGCAGGAAATGGTGTGCGTGCCATGAAAATTGAAGAAGATCGGTCGCAGGGGCCACTGGTTTACGATCCTGGTCATCCTGATGCGAATGCGGACGGTTATGTCGAGCGCCCGAACATCAACATCGTGCAAGAGATGGTGGATATGATCACGGCTTCGCGTGCCTACGAGGCGAATGTGACGGCGATCAACGCCGCCAAGGGCATGGCGCAGAATGCGCTGAACATCGGCAAGTAAAGAGAAGGCTGCACGACGTGTGCGCCGAAAACAGTAAGCGGTTACGGATTGAGGTGGAAAGAACATGCAGGTGGAAGCGCTGCAAATGACGCCAGTGCAGATGACTGGACAAAGTCATCTGGGGGAGACCGAACAGAGAGAAGTGAAGCCTTTTCATGAGTTCCTTACGGATTCCCTTGGCGAGGTCAACGGACTGATCAAGGAGTCCGAACGACTCAATATGGAACTTGCGGCAGGACGCATCACCGATGTGTCCGAAGTCGTCATTGCGAGTGAGAAAGCGGGCATTGCCACGCAGCTCACGATGCAGGTGCGGAATCGTGCGGTTGAGGCCTATCAGGAAATTATGCGCATGCAGGTCTGAGCCTTGGGCAGGAACGATCAGCCAAAGCCAGGCAGGGCTTCGGCAAGCATATTGAGGCGAAGGGATTGAGGAAATGGCAGAGTGGAAAGAGCGCTACCTGGAGCTCTGGAATAATTACAGCAAGCGGCAGCGATACATGATCATCGGCGCCGCAGCTCTCGTATTCATTGCCATTGTTGCCGGCAGCATCATCTATGGCGGTAAGCCGGACATGGTGCCCTTGTTCACAAATATGGAAGCGAAGGATGCCGGCGAAGTCGCGGCGAAGCTCAAAGAGAACAAGGTGAATTACGAGATACAGGAAGGCGGGCAGGGTACGACAATCCTCGTTCCTGCGAAGAGCGTTGACAGCACGCGCCTGGATTTGGCTGCCGAAGGTCTGCCCAGAGGTAATAAGGGCTTCGAACTTTTTGATGACAGTAAGCTCGGCGTGACGGAGTTCCAAAACAAGGTTAATTACCTGCAGGCGCTGCAAGGTGAACTTACGCGCACGATCGAACAGATCGACGCGGTTGAGAAGGCGCGTGTACACATTGTCCTGCCGGAGGACAGCCTTTACAAGAAAAATGAAAAGCCGGCGACGGCATCCATCATGTTGAAGCTCAAGGCGAACATGCAGCTGTCCAAGAAAGAGGTCAAGGGTATTGTGAATCTTGCTGCGCACAGCGTGCAGGGACTGACGCCCGAAAATATCACGATCGTCGATGAGTCGGGGAAGATCTTGAATGACCCCGATGAAAACAATGATGATGGCGTGGGACAGAAGACGCTGACGCAGATGGAGATGACGAAGAAGGTTCAGGACAATCTGCAAAAGAATGTCCAGAGCCTCCTCGACGCATCGCTCGGCGAAGGCAAGTCGTTCGTGCGCATCAGCGTCGAGCTTGACTTCGATCAGAAGACGACGGATTCGCAAACTTACACGCCTGTCGTAGATGAGTCGGGCATCGTACGCAGTCAGCAGACCACGAGCGAGAGCTATGCGGGCACATCGACGCAGCCCGGCGGCCCTGCCGGCACACAGTCCAATGTGCCTGGCTATGTGGAGCAGAACAACAACTCGCAGGCACAGTATGAGCGCAAGGAAAATACGACGAATTACGAGGTCAACGAGGAGAAGCGCAAGATTGTCGCTTCGCCCGGCTCAATTCGCCGCTTGACGGTCGCTGTCCTCGTCAACGACGATGTGACGCAAGCACAGCAGGAGAGTATCCTGCGCTCCGTGCGTTCCGCGGCCGGTATCAATCCTGACCGAGGCGATACGGTCTCCGTCGAGCCGCTGCCGTTCAGCACCGAGGCACGTGACAAGAAGCTTGCCGACGAACAGGCGGAACGTGATCGACTTGATCGCGAGTTCTACCTGCAGCTCGCCGCTTTCCTCCTCGTCATCGCGCTGATCGTTGGTAGCATCCTCATGTATCGCCGCAAGAAGCGTTTGGAGCAGGAAGCCATCGAAGAGCAGCGTCGTCAGGAAGAGCTCGAGAGACAGCGCCTCGCCGAGGAACGTGCTGCGCAGATCGAGGCAGGCGAGGTTACGGAGGAAGAGCTTACGGAAGAAGAGCAGCGCCAGCTCAATGAGATGCAGGCAATTGAAGAGATGATCATGCATACACCGGAAGACGCGGCTATGTTGGTCAAGCAGTGGCTGGCGGGGGATGATTGATATGGCTGAACAGAAGAATCCGCCCTTGACGGGGCGACAGAAGGCGGCAGTCCTCTTCATCGCACTTGGCGCCGAGAGTTCGGCACTCCTCTTTCAACATATGAATGAGGAAGAAATAGAGTCTGTAACGCTGCAGATTGCGAATCAGAAGAAAGTGCCAGCCGACCAGAAAAAAGCGGTCATTAGTGAGTTCTATCAGATGCTCATGGCGAAGAGCTATTTGTCGGCTGGAGGCCTTGAGTATGCACAGAACATCTTGGAAAAGGCTCTTGGTGCAGAGAAGGCGAAGCTCATTCTCAGTCGCCTGACGGCAAGTCTGCAGGCACGTCCTTTCGACTTCCTGCACAAGACGGATCCGAGCCAGCTGCTGAATTTCATTCAGAACGAGCATCCGCAGACGATCGCTCTGATCATGGCTTACCTCGATCCCGATCAGGCGGCGATTCTCATGGGATCTCTGCCACCCGACAAGCAGGCGGAGGTCACGAAGCGCATCGCGACGATGGATCGTACGTCTCCGGACATTATACGAGAGGTGGAGAAGGTCTTGGAGCGCAAACTGTCCTCGCTCGTCACGCAGGACTTCACCTCGGCGGGCGGCGTAAAGGCTGTCGTCGAGATCTTGAATCGCGTCGACCGTACGACGGAAAAGACGATCACAGAAACACTCGAGGTCGACAATCCCGAACTTACGGAAGAGATCAAACGCCTCATGTTCGTTTTCGAGGACATCGTTGTACTCGACGATCGCTCGCTGCAAATGGTGCTCTATGTCGAAGCGTGCAGCCGATATGCTGCGTGAAGAAATCGAGTTTATGGGGCCTGTCAAGATTCGCGACGTCGAAGAGGCGCAGCAGAAGGTTGTCAATGTCATCCGCAGCTTGGAGGACAAGGGTGAGATCGTCGTTGCACGCGGAAAGGGTGACGAGATGATTGTCTAGGATAATCAGAACCACGATGTGGCAGGAAGAAGCTCGCATCGTTGAGCCACCGCCTCCGCCGCCGAAGCCCAAGGTGCTCCCCAAGGAACTAGAGGATGTCACGGAGGAATCGCTTGCTGAGCGCCTTGCCTATGTAAGGGAAAAGGAGCTGAAGGCGGATACCTTGCTTGAGGAGACGCGCGAGAAGTGTGCGATGATGGTGCAAGATGCCGAGTATGCGAGCGAACGCAGCGAGGCGGATGCGCGCAATCTCGCCGAGGAGATCAAGGAAGAGGCGCACGAAGCGGGCAAAGCGGAGGGCTTCGAAGAAGGGCACAAAGCGGGGATGAAGAAGGCCGCAGAAGACTGCGAGGACATCCTTGCAGCAGCGAACGATAAGGCGGGCGCCTTGATGAACGCGGCGCTTGAGGCTCGCAAAATCTATCTGCAAATGGCAGAAGAGGATGTCACAAGTATAGCGATGCATGTCGTCGAGCAGATTCTGCCGCAGCATTTCATCGATGCGCCGCAGATCGTCCTGCCTCTCGTGCGCAAGGCCTTGATGAAGGTGCGCGATCAGGCGGAAGTCGTTGTCTACGTCGCACCGGACTCCTACGAATTCGTGCTTATGGCACAGTCGGAGTTTCAGCAGATGCTTGAAGGACAGGCGGTGCTCCTCGTCAAGTCGGATGCCGGACTCAAACCTGGCGACTGCGTGCTTGAGACACCGAATGGCAATGTCGATGCGCGTTTGGCGACGCAGATTGAATTGGTGAAGAAAGCAATACAGGAAGTGTGTTTATGAATGACTTGCAGGAAGTTCGCGGGACTTCTGAATGGGAAACTTCATCATGGGAGGACGAGGTGCAGCCTGTCGTCTTTGACGACGGAGGCGACGCCGTCCTGACGGGCGATGGGCGTCTGCGCATCAACGTGCAAAAGTTCCTCGACGCCGTAAGTACCTGTGAGTCAATCAAAATGAGCGGCAAGATCGTGCAGGTCATCGGACTCGTTATTGAATCTGCGGGGCCGAACGTGAGCATGGGCGAACTTTGCTACGTGAAGTCACGCTTCCCGCATGTCGAACCGATACCGGCAGAGGTCGTGGGCTTTCGCGATGGACATGTGCTCTTGATGCCCATCGGCGAGATGCAGGGAATCGGTCCTGGTTGCGAGGTTGTTTCGGCGCAGAGGACTCTGCAGGTGCAAGTTGGCCCGGAACTTCTGGGCCGCGTCCTCGACGGACTCGGCGAGCCGATCGACGGCAAGGGGCCGCTCCTTTGCAAGCGCGACTATCCGCTGCAGGCCGATCCACCGTCGCCGCTCGAACGGCCGCGCATACAAGACTCGCTCTACGTCGGCGTGCGTGCTATCGATGGACTTATCACACTCGGCGATGGGCAGCGCATCGGTATCATGGCGGGGTCGGGCGTTGGCAAGTCGACGCTCCTCTCCATGATCGCGCGCAATACGGAAGCCGACATCAGCGTCATTGCGCTCGTCGGCGAGCGCGGGCGCGAGGTCAAGGAGTTCATTGAACGCGACCTCGGCGAGGAGGGGTTAAAGCGCTCCGTCGTCGTCGTCGCTACGTCGGATAAGCCGGCGCTCGTACGCATCAAGGGCGCGATGACGGCGACCGCCATCGCCGAGTACTTCCGGGACCAGGGCAAGCGCGTCGTGCTCATGATGGATTCCGTCACGCGCTTCGCCATGGCACAGCGCGAGGTCGGTCTGACAATTGGTGAGCCGCCGGCGACGCGCGGTTATACACCGTCGGTGTTCGCGCTCCTGCCGCGCCTCTTGGAACGTGCAGGGACGAGCCGCAAGGGGTCGATCACAGGCATCTACACTGTGCTCGTCGATGGCGATGACATGAACGAGCCAATCGCTGACGCCGTGCGCAGTATCCTTGATGGTCACATCGTCCTGTCGCGTGCCATTGCCGCACAGAACCATTTCCCTGCTATCGACGTGCTCGCAAGTGTCTCGCGCGTCATGAACGAGGTTGTCGATGATGCACACCTCAAGGCGGCGCAGAACTTGCGTGCCTTGATGGCGGTCTACAAGGAGGCGGAGGATCTCATTCACATCGGTGCCTATGTCAAGGGGTCGAGCCAAAAGATCGATACAGCAGTCGCGAAGATCGATGCGATTAACGACTTTCTCTGCCAAGGGATCTTCGAGCAGAGTTCCTACGAAGAGACGGAAAAGGCGTTGGAAGCAATCTGATGAGGGGTGCGCCTGATGAAGAGATTTCGCTTCAAATTGGAAACCCTGCTGAAGGTCACGCGTTCGAAAAAGGAAGAGGCTGAAGTGCAGTTTGCTGAGGCGTCGAGGAGGCTCGAAGCAGACAAGGAGAAGCTCGGCGAACTTCTGGCGGAAATGCAGCAAGGCAAGAAGGATTATGATCGATTGACGGATGGGCATACGATTTCTCTCGGACGGCTCTTGACATTCAACAGTTTCTTCGAATGGAAAAGGGGACAGATTGAAAATCAACAGGAGCAGATTCTCAGAAGCCGCGCAGAACGGCAAAAAAGACTCAAAGCGCTCCTGCTGATTATGAACAAGCTTAAGAGCATCGAGCAGCTCAAGGCGAAGCGGCTTCAGCAATACAAGGAAGAGGCACTTCTCGAGGAGCAGAAGCTTTTGGATGAGATTGGCTTGCAGCTCTATATGCGGGGCATAAACATGTAGGATAAGGAGAATGAACGTGATGGAACTCTCGGGCGTTGAGGCAATACAGGCGAGAATATCTGAAATCCAGAGGAGATTCGGCATCGAAGGCCCCGTGCCCGGCACGGCGGTTGGCTTCCAGCGAGCATTGGATGCTGAACTCAAGAAGAACGACGGCGCGACCCCGCCGCAGACGACTGGGGTGGGAGCGACAGCAAAGACGGATGCCGCAAAGATGACGCCCACCGAGGCTTCCACACAGCTTTCTGGCGCATCGAATGAGACGACGCGATTCATCCAGGAAGCCGCGGCGAAGTACGGACTTGACTCGCGCCTCGTCGCTGCTGTCGCAGAAGCGGAGTCAAGCGGCAATCAGAGTGAGGTGTCCGACGTCGGAGCCGTTGGCGTCATGCAACTGATGCCAGATACGGCGGCAGCGCTCGGCGTCAATCCCTACGACGAGAAGCAGAATATCGAGGGTGGTGCGCATTACCTCAAGCAGATGCTCGATACGTTCGGCGGCGACATGAAAAAAGCGATTGCTGCCTACAATGCAGGCCCTCAGGCGGTTAAGGACTACGATGGCGTGCCGCCTTACGCTGAGACGCAGAATTACGTGAATAAGGTTCTCGACCTCTATCGATAAAGAGATGCGGGGAATGAAGGAGGGACTTTTCGCTGGGAGAGTCCTGCGCAGTCCCGAAAGGAGCAGAAGCCCGAAATGAAGAAGATGGTCAAAATCGCACTCGCCGCAATATTGCTGCTCGTGCTTGTCGTGGGAGGCTTCCTGCTCGGCGTGTACTTGCAGATCTTTGATGCGAGTACGATGAATGAGAAACTGAAATTATACGATATGCCTATCATCGGGGAATTCTTCGTAAAGCCTGCGCCTGAGACGGGAGAGACGCCGAAGGAAGAGGCGGTGGGAAAGACGAAGGAAGAAATGACGGACAGCAAGCCGAATCCTGACAAAGACAAGGATAAGGGGACATCGAAACCCAAAGTGCTGACGAAGGAAGAAATTGAGAAGCAGATGAAGGAGCGCGAGGCGCAGGAAAAGAAGCGTGTCTCGAAGCTCGCGCGCGTTTACAACGAGATGAAACCGCAGCAGGCGGCCGAGGTCATGAAAGATCTCGACGACGATCTCTCCGTCGCCATCCTGCAGAAGATGGATGAATCACAGGCGGCGAAAACGCTTGCTGCGATGGATGCCGACCAGTCGGCTCGCTTGACGAAACTTATGTATACAGGTGTGCCGAAGAAGGTCATCTCGCCGCTCGACCGTCAAGGACAGAATCCACAGAATGCAGCGGATGAAAGCCAGCCGACAGATGAGACGGCACAGTGAAAACGGCAAGCAGCAGGCTCTGCCTGATGCTATATAAGCTTATTTGAAAGGAGGTGATAAAGATGAATGATGTACAGGTGAATCTCATGAATGTTGCACCGGCACCAAATAAGACGATGAAGACAAACGCCGTCGAGGCTGTGCGTCCTGCAAGTCAGGCGGGGACGACGGCTGATCGCGGGGCGAAGAATCCGTCGTTCGACAGGACGCTTGCAAAGCTCAAGACGCTGAAGCAGAGTCTTGCCGGGACGGTGGAAGCCGCGGAAAAGGATCCCTTGGCCGCATCGCTTGCCGCTTCGCAGCAAACGAAACAGGCGGATCTCAGTACTGGAAATCCGGCGGCAGAAGCGGTGGAAACCGTGGAGGCCGTTAAAAATGCCTCGGTGAAGAATGTCGCTGCTGTTGGCGAAGCCGCACAGTCGGAAACGTCCGTCTTGGTGGTGTTGCCTGCCTCCGTGGAGGAGACAACGGACCCTGCCTCAATCGCTTTGTTGGATAAAGCTGCAATACAACAAGGGGACGTGGAACTTTCGCCGCAGGACGAGATGCCCGTGGGTGAAACAAAGGCGGCAGTTTCGCAGGACAAGGCCGGTGACGGCGCTGCGAAGATGCAGGAGGTGCCACAGAACAAGGCTGCGGATATAAACCATCTTGCTGCACTGCTTTCACGCAGCGAAAGGACGGAACAGGACTTGCTCCGAGCGCTTCCTCACAGAACCTTGTTGCCGACGTCGCAAGCAGGAGTGCTTGCAGCGACAGAATATCCATCGCAGATAGAAGCAGACATCTTCACTGCGGAATCGGTAGAGGCTTCTCTGCCGGCGGATCTAAATATGGTGGAAGCTGACGCGGAATTGCCCGATGTGCTTTTGCGTACCTTGGCCCGACAGCCGATGGCTTCGGTTACGACGGGGACAGTAGAAAGTTCGCGTCAGACTGCAGCTTCCTCGACTCTGAATGGAGAAGCGACGCCGTTGCCTGTTTCGACTGTGGACACCAAGGTCGCTCCGATACAGTCTGCTAATCTGGCAGAAGGGGGGCAAGATCTGACACAAAGTTCTTCGAATGGGAACTTTGCCGGGTTCTTTAACGAGCAACAGGCATCGCAGGATGACAGGGCGCAGGAAAACAATGCGTTTTTCCAGACTGCAGCAACACAGGCATTGGGTGGAAGCGCAGCGAAACCGAAGGCGAGTTCTGCCATGCAGCTTTTTACAGAAGCCGCACAGACTCCGCAAGGAGGCCAGGAGGTGGGTCATGCTTCCCAGGCGAATCCCGGCGTGACGTTCCAGACCGCATTGCAGGAAACTGCCGAAGTGCAGTCGACAGCATCCGCAGCTCCACAGAAAGACTACGAGGTGGCAAGGCAGATCGTCGAGCAGGCAAGGCTTCTACGTATGCCCGAACAGACAGAGATGGTCATCCGCTTGAAGCCAGAGCATCTTGGCGAACTGACGCTCAAGGTTTCCGTCGCCGCAAGCGGCGCGGTCAATGCGACGTTCCACACGGACAATGCTTCTGTGCGCGCCATCATCGAGACTTCGATGATCCAACTCAAACACGAGCTGCAGGCGCAGGGATTGAAGGTCGACAATGTTGGCGTTTATGCAGGTCTTGGCGACAATTCGCTGATGGACGGTCAGCAGGACGCGAACGCTCGTTATGCACAGCATAGCGGTCAGGGCAGCAGCCAGGGGCGTGACGCTCAGCAGGCTCTTGCATCCTTTGAAGAGGAGCAGCAGGCTCTCGCAGCGAATGCACAGCAGGGCGTGCTCGCACAGGACGGCGTGGACTATCGCATTTGATGATTTCAAGATAATGAAGAAAGGAGAACGATATGAACGGAACAAACCTCAACACCATCACGGTCGATGGTGTGAAGTATGATCGTGCCAAGTATGAAGCGGCGCAGCAGGGAAAGACGGTTAGGAAGAACGACTCGCTCGGCAAGGATGCCTTCCTACAGCTTCTTGTGACGCAGCTCAGACATCAGGATCCTCTGAGCCCGGACGACAACACGCAGTACATTGCCCAGCTCGCGCAGTTCTCGTCGCTCGAGCAGATGACACAGATGGTCAAAGGCTTTGAAAACGTCTCGAAGCTCGTATCGAACATCGACAGCTCCGTGCTTGTCGGCTCTTTGAGCAATATGATCGGCAAGAACATCCAGTGGACGCACGTGACGAAGACGAAGGATGCGGAGGGAAATCCCAAGACCAATTCGGAAACCTTTGCAGGAAATGTCCGAGGCGTCAAGGTTTTGAACGGCAAGCCGATGGTCGTCGCACAGGATGCGAAGGGCAAGCTGCATGAGGTCGAGGTTTCGGAAATTGAAGCGATTGCCGATCCGCCGACGAAGAAAGCCTCCGCATCGGGAACATGAAGCACGGAGGAGAATATGGCTGACGCAAGAATTTACCTTCCGTCCCAGCCGCTCCTGCCGCAGATGCCTGCTGCAAAACAGCTGGCATCGCAGAAGAATGCCCCTTCCTTTGCTGCCGAGCTTGAGAAGGCCAAATCCGAGGTCAGCTTTTCGGCTCATGCCACAGAACGCATGAGAGCGCGTGGCATCGACCTCAGCGATGAAGAACTTTCAAGGCTTGGCGACGCCGTCAACAAGATGGCTTCGAAGGGGGCAAGGGAATCCCTGATCTATATGAACGACGTCGCGCTCGTCGTGAGTATCAGGAACAGGACGGTCATCACGGCCATGGACGGCATGAGCGCCAAGGACAATATTTTCACGAACATCGACAGTGCAGCGATTCTCTGAGCTGGTCCTTCGGGAGGCTTTGGCTCGCCGACTGACAGAAGCGAGCTTAGGGAAGGCGGATTCGCCCGCCTTTCCAGCTGCACCAAATAAAGGAGATTGATACATTATGATGCGTTCTCTTTTCTCCGGCGTATCGGGGCTTAAGAGCCACCAGACACGCATGGACGTCATAGGCAACAACATCGCGAATGTCAATACGATTGGTTTCAAATCGAGCCGTGTGACGTTTGCAGAC
Source organism: Selenomonas sp. CM52 (assembly GCF_000292955.1). Taxonomy (NCBI): domain Bacteria; kingdom Bacillati; phylum Bacillota; class Negativicutes; order Selenomonadales; family Selenomonadaceae; genus Selenomonas; species Selenomonas sp. CM52. The sequence continues at coordinate 22,679 of NZ_ALNM01000003.1, read as the reverse complement.
ACGCTCTATCAGACGCAGACGGGCGCTGCCGCGCCGACGGATACTGTCGGCGGTACAAACCCCAAGCAGATCGGCCTCGGCGTCGGCGTTGCAAGCATTGACTTGCTCTTCAATGACGCTTCGACGCAGTCGACGGGAAAGAATACGGATCTTGCTTTGTCGGGCAACGGACTCTTTGTTGTCTCGACCGATAAGGGTGGCAAAGACAAGTATTATACGCGCGCAGGAGCGTTTTCCTTTGATGCGAATTACAACTATGTTGTCCCTGGCTCGGGGCATCATGTCGTTGGGTGGAACGCCGATGAAGACGGCAACATCGATACGAAGAGCACGCCTGAGGGCATCCAGATCAAGGATGCGATGCGCAGCATGGGGGCGCGGAAGACGACGACGGTCACCTACAAGGGTAATATGAACTCGTCGGTGCCGACGATTACGAAGATTGTCGATCAGACAGGAACTTCGATCACGGGAGAGGCAGTCGTGGCGCAGGCTACTGATTTTACCAGCGGTTCTTTGCCTACGGGTGTAACGGGCAGCACATCCCTTACTTTGACGTTATCAGACGGTACGACGCGTACGATTACGGCAAAGAGTAGCTACCGCTACAAGGTTGGTGAGAGTCTGCCAATCACGACGATTTCGACGGTTTATGACAGCTTGGGCAACGAACACAAGGTGCCACTCCTATTTACAAAGATTCCCGACACTTCATCTTCGCCGCTGGGCGTCGATAAGTGGCGTGTCACCTTGAGTCCGGGAACGGATGCTGCAGGAAAGCTTGATCCCTACAATCCAGACCCGGCGGCCACTACGGACAGCAAGTGCACAATCAAGGAAGTTGATGGCAACACGACTGTGACGATGAAGGCGCAAGTGCTGAGATTTTATCAAAATGGCAAATACAGAGATGGCTCGGGCAATCCGACATTGACCTTGAAAAATGGCGCAGGTTCCGGTCCACTTAGCCCGAGTGCCTCTAACGAGATGAATGTGTCGGTGGACCTTACGAATCTCACACAGTACAGCGGCAGTGATACGATCAAGGCAGATTACGATGGACATCCTGCGGGTACGCTGAAGGAGATTAACACCGATCAGAGCGGCATCTTGACGGGCACTTACACGAATGGTGAGAAGCGCTCGCTGGCACAGGTTGCCGTCGCGCAGTTCGATAATGCACAGGGCCTTACGAAGAAAGGGGCGAATCTCTACAGCGAGTCGAACAACTCGGGCACAGCGAACATCAAGACGGTCAGTGCCCTGGGGCTGACGCTCACGCCGTCGGCGCTTGAGATGTCGAATGTCGACATCGCTAACGAGTTCGCTGATATGGTCGTGACGCAGAGGGGCTTCCAGTCCAACTCTAAGGTCATCACGGTCGGCGATGAGATGCTTGAAACCGTCATCAATATGAAGCGTTGATGACAGTCTGAACTGAGAGGCCGCAGTGTACGCGGCATCTCAGCTCTTATAAGGACAGGGAGGCGGGGGATCTTCCCCTCGCCCTGTCCCCGCACTTATTCTTAAGGAGCACGGCTGGATTTCTGTCCGTACTTCTTACGGCGAAAGGATGGGCGAATGATCAAACTGACAAAATTCAAGTCGGAGGCGCACAAAAAAGGGGAATTCGTCCTCAACGCCGAAATAATAGAGACGGTGGAGGAAACGCCCGATACGGTCGTCACCCTCACGAACGGAAAGAAACTCATCGTGGAAGAATCGATGGAAGAGATCGTGCGGCGTGTCATGGAATACCGCCGCAGCGTGCATGGTTTGTGATTCCGGGGTTTCCTCGGATGATTGATGATAGAGAGAAGAGTTAGGAGGAGGAAGTTTCATGGCGGAAGAAAAAGAAGTGCAGGCCATTGCTCCAGAGCCGAGCAAGAAGTCCCCGATCATCCTGATCGTTGTCATCGTCGTCGTGGCGTTGGCCGCGGCAGTCGGTATTTCCTTTTTCATCACGCAGCATATGATGGCGAACAATGCTGGTGACGGCGGCCCCTCGAGGCTGAGCCACGATCCAGGAGTCTTCATCAAGCTCGGCGATCCCAAGGATGGCATACTCGTCAACGTCGGTGGCCTCAAAGCGGGGCGCTTCTTGAAGACGAGCATTGTTCTGGAGATGAACCCTGGCAAGAAGGATAATATTGCCGATGGCAAGCTCCTGGCGCCGGCGGAGACGAAGGTCATGGATGTGACACTGCAGACGCTGCGCTCCCTGAAGGTGGAGGAACTCGATGCGGGCAAACAGGATGAGTTGAAGACGACCTTGCGCGATAGCTTGAACAAGGCATTGGGTGAAGGGTCGGTGTATGAGGTCTACATCACGAGCTTCCTCATGCAGTGATGGGTCATCTGAGCATGGGAGAAAGGAGGAGGAAGATTGGCAGAAGATGTCTTGTCACAAAACGAGATAGACAAACTTCTCTCAGCTCTGTCGACCGGTGAGGTTTCCGCCGAAGAAGTGCAGGCGGAGGAGGAAGAGAGGAAGGTCAAGACATACGACTTCAAGCGGCCGGACAAGTTCTCGAAAGACCAGATCCGCACGCTGAATATGCTCTATGAGAACTTCGCGCGTCTCTTGAACACCCACCTATCTACCCATTTGCGGACGATGGTCAACGTGGAAGTCGTTTCCGTGGAGCAGCTCACTTACCAGGAATTCCTGCAGTCTTTGAGCAATCCGAGTGTCATCGGCGTCATGGCGTTGCCGCCTTTGAAGGGCAACATCATCATGGAGGTCAACACGGGCATTGCCTTTGCCTACATTGACCGCGTATTTGGAGGCTTGGGTGAGAACACGCTGAAGCCGCGCATCCTCACGGAGATTGAAGAAGCGGTCATGCGCAAGTTTATCGCGAAGGCGAGCGAGTTCCTCAAGGAATCTTGGTCGAATGTGACTGAGATTAATCCGATCCTTGAGGCAATCGAGGCGAATCCGGGATTCGTACAGATCGTGCCGCCGAGCGACATGGTCATCATCGTCACTGTGCAGGTCAAGATCGGTGAGGTGGAGGGCTTCATGACCCTCTGCATACCGTACCTTGTCTTGGAGCCCGTCATGTCGAAACTCTCGACTTCCTTCTGGGTGGCGGCTTCCGTCGCGAAGGACAACAACCCAGACAAGATTCGTGCACTTGAGAAGAAGATTCATAAGTCGCCGATTCCTTTGATTGTGGAACTCGGCACCATCAACATGACGATTCGCGAATTTCTGACCTTGGGCTTCGGCGATGTGCTGCAGCTCGATACGAAGGTCAAGGACGAACTGAAGATCCTCGTCGGGCAGAAGCCCAAGTTCCTTTGCCGGCCGGGCACCCAAGGCAAGCGTTCGGCAGTCCAGATTACACAAGTAGCCTTTGAAGGGGATGAAGATACGGATGAGTGATGATTTAATTTCGCAAGAGGAAATTGATGCGTTATTAAACGGCGGCGGCGATAGCACGGCAACAGCCGATGCCCCGGCGGATAACCCGGCGCCCGCGGAAGGTTCTCCATCTCAAGAAGGGGATGCTCTGACGGATATGGAGCGCGACGCGCTCGGAGAAATAGGCAACATTTCCATGGGGAGCGCGGCGACGACGCTCTCGGTTCTCTTAGGACACAAGGTTTCGATCACGACACCGACAGTGTCGGTGGATACGCTGGCCTCGATCAAAGACCAGTACCCGATGCCTTACCTCATCGTGGAGGTCGGCTATACGGTCGGCATCGACGGAAACAACGTGCTCGCCATCCAGGCGCAGGACGCATCGATTATTGCCGATCTCATGATGGGCGGCGACGGCACCAGCCCGACGCAGGAACTCAATGAGATTCATATGAGCGCCGTCGGCGAATCAATGAACCAGATGATGGGATCGGTCGCCACATCGTTGTCGACGATGTTCAACAAGAAGATTGATATCTCACCGCCGAAAGTCAATATGATCGATCTTGGATCGGAAGATAAGGTCACGGAGATCGTTTCGGCGGATGACCCAATCGCGAAGATTTCGTTTCGCATGGAAGTCGACGGGTTGATCGACAGTGAGATTATGCAAATTCTGCCGATTCCTGTCGCGAAGGAAATGGTGGGATATTTGTTGAACAACGAAGCAGAGGAGGAAGAGCCAATGCCAGCACCAACACCGGCACCGGCAGCACCCACGCCAACGTCGGCAGCAGCGGCTCCGCCGCCGGCAGCGCCGATGACGGGCGCCGCTCCGGCCTACGGTGCGCCACCGACGCCGCATGTGGCGTCGAATGTGCCCGTACAGCCTGCGATGTTTGCACCGCTTTCGACAGCTCCCGTGCAAGTGAATGATGCGAATATCGGCTTGATTCTCGATGTGCCGCTTCAGGTAACCGTGGAGCTAGGACGCACGAGAAAGACAATCAAGGATATTCTGGAACTTACGAACGGCTCCATTGTCGAGCTTGATAAGCTCGCAGGCGAACCGGTTGACATCATGGTCAACGGTAAGTTCTTAGCAAAGGGCGAAGTCGTCGTTATTGACGAAAACTTCGGCGTGCGCATCACCGACATCGTAAGTCCGGCGGAAAGGGCGCAGCAACTGCAATAAGCGTGTCCCTCACTGGACATTTTCGGGTGATTCATATACAATAGGATATACGATGTGATTTGCATCGCAGGCTGCGCCAAAAGCCGCGGGCGGCTCTTGTGCAGTCCAACGCGGATGTGCATGAACGGCATCTGCGCGTGGAAAACAGGCATATAGATCAGATGAGGAGAGATATTTATGGCAAGCAGAGTTTTAGTGGTGGATGATGCGGCATTCATGCGAATGATGGTCAAGGACATCTTGTCCAAAAACGGCTATGAGATCGTTGGTGAAGCGGAAAATGGTATGAAGGCTTTGGAGAAGTATCAGGAGCTCAAACCCGATCTCGTGACGATGGACATTACGATGCCTGAGATGGATGGCATCAGTGCGGTCAAGGAAATCAAGAAGGTTGACCCGAATGCGAAAGTTGTCATGTGCAGCGCTATGGGCCAGCAGGCGATGGTCATCGAGGCGATCCAAGCGGGCGCACGCGATTTCATCGTCAAGCCGTTCCAAGCGGATCGCGTCCTTGAGGCCGTGCGTAAAGCGCTTGGCTGATGTTGGGAAGAAAGGGGTACTTCCTTTGCCTCCTCCTGTGGGTTTTCTTTACCCTTGTCCTTCCATCCGTCGGCTTGGCCGCAGACGGCGGAGGATATCTTTCGGGCTATGAAAACCAGGATCCGGCGCCGAACGGTACACCAGGTGTTTCATGGTGGTCTACCATCGCCTATGTCGCGAGCCTCGTTGTCGTGTTTCTCTTCGTGGCTGGTCTTGCCTATTACGTTTCCAAGATCTTGGGTGGACGTTTCGGGCGTGCGATGTCAGGTGGCGGCGGGCGCTTGCTGGAAAATCTTCCACTTGGCCCTGGCCGCTCTGCTTGTGTCATTGAGTTGGCGGGCAGAATTTTGCTACTCGGCGTGACGGAACATACGATCACTCTCTTGGGAGAGGTTGAGGATGCGGCGGAGGCGGAGGCAATCTTGAAGAAGAGCATGGAGGCGTCGCCAACGCCGTTTCCCAGCACAGCGGGGTTTGAGCGGCAGTTTGGCTCTCTTGACAAGCTGGCCGAAAGAATCCCGACGATATTCAAGAATGACGTATTTCGGAAGTAGAGGAGTTGTGAAGCGTTGATGGAGAAGCGGCCGATTTTGCTGGGAAGCTTCCTTTTCTTTTCCTTGCTGCTCATTGCACAGGAAGCTCTTGCGGCGCCTCTGATTCCAAGTTTCAGCGTCAGTGTCGGCGAGGCGGCGGGGCCGCAGGACGTCGCGGCCTCCCTGCAGGTTCTGGCGCTTCTGACGATCCTTTCGCTTGTGCCGTCGATCTTGGTCATGACGACCTCGTTCGTGCGCATCGTTGTCGTCATCGGCTTTTTGAGGAACGCCATGTCGACGCAGAATGTGCCGCCGAATCAGGTGGTGCTTGCCCTGTCGCTCTTTCTGACGTTCTACATCATGCAGCCGTATTGGAGCGAGGCGAATCAGCAGGGAATTCAGCCGTACCTTGCGGGGCAGATCACACAGGAGCAGGCGATTGACAACACGCTTGCGCCTCTCAGGGAGTTCATGTTCCGCCAGACGCGTGAGTCGGATTTGGCGCTTTTCGTCAATCTTTCCGATGCCGAGCGGCCTCAGTCGCAGGCGGACGTCTCGACGGCGACCTTGATACCGGCCTTCGTCATCAGCGAACTCAAGACAGCGTTTCAGATCGGCTTCATGATCTACATCCCGTTCATCGTGATCGACATGATCGTGGCGAGCACCTTGATGTCAATGGGCATGATGATGTTGCCGCCTGTCATGATTTCCCTGCCGTTCAAGATCCTGCTCTTTGTCATGGTCGACGGCTGGCATCTTCTGATTAAGTCGCTCATCATGAGCTTTAGGTAGGAGGGACGCGGATGTCCAGCGATCTCATCATACAGATCGGGCAGAACGCCCTTTGGATCGTGCTCTTGGTGTCCGCCCCCATGCTTGGCCTCGGTCTTGCTGTTGGACTCCTTGTGAGCGTCTTTCAAGCGACCACGTCCATTCAGGAGGCTACGCTTGCTTTTATTCCGAAGATCATTGCGGTGTTTGTCGCCATCTTGATTTTTGGGCCGTGGATGCTCAGCATCCTCGTGGAATACTTCACGAATATTTTCGTGAACTTGCCGCTCTATATCGGATAACGAGGGGAGATGCGCCGTGGATTTTTACACCCTGCTCCAGGGTCATGCGGCAGCTTATCTGCTCGTTCTGACGCGCGTTACGGGAATTTTCGTCATCGCGCCTTTTTTTGGCAGTCTGAATATCCCCGCGCATATTCGTGTGGGGACTGCTGTTGCGTTTTCCTTCGTGCTGTTCCCCATCGTGGACAGCTACGGCCCTGTGTCGGCGCCGGACAATGTCTTCCTTTATGCGGCGGCAGCAGCAGGAGAACTCTTTGTTGGCTGGTTGATCGGCTTTGTGGCATATGTGACTTTTTCGGCCATTCATTTCGCCGGCAAGGTCATGGATATGCAGGTTGGATTCGCAATGGTCAATGTGATGGACCCGACTTCCGGTCAGCAAATTCCGCTTATCGGAAGTTTTCTTTATAATTTGGCGATCATCGTCTTTCTCGTCGTCAATGGACATCATATGCTCATTGCGGCGCTGTTTGAGAGCTTTCAATCCGTGCCGATGATGGGGCTTTCTCCTTCGTCGAACCTTGCGGGGTTTGCTGTCAATCTGGTCAACGGCGTTTTCGTTACGGGCATGAAGCTGGCGATGCCCGTGACGTTCTCCATACTCTTGACGAACGTCGGTCTTGGTATCTTGGCGCGCACGATGCCGCAGCTCAACATCTTTGTCGTCGGCCTGCCACTTCAAATTGTCATCGGCATGTTCGTTCTCTCGATCCTCATGCCGTTCTACGTCTTGTTTCTGGATGTGTTGTTCAATGAAACGTATGCGCAGATCACTACCGCCCTCCATGCAATACAATAGCGAAATGACCGAGTTCGTCTTCGACCTTCAGCTCTTTGCCGGAGAGAAGACGGAAGAGCCTACGGCGAAACGGCGCAATGATGCGCGGCAGAAAGGGCAGGTCGCGAGAAGCCAGGAGCTCAGCGGCGCCTTCGTGCTCTTGGCGGGATTCTTCGTGATGCGCGCGCTCGGCAGCACGATTTTAACAGAAATCGAGACGTACACGATTCATATCTATGCAAACATGAACCAGACGATCGATGCGGAAACGGTCATGCGCCTCATCATCGATGGGATGATCGTTCTGGCGAAGACGGCGTTTCCTGTGATGATCGCCATTCTCGTCATGGGACTGGCTATCAATTTCTACCAAGTCGGTTTCATGTTCACGACGGAGCCGCTTTCTTTCAAACTGGACAAGCTCAATCCCATCACGGGATTCGGACGCATCTTCTCGAAGCGCTCGCTCGTGGAACTGCTGAAGTCCCTCTTGAAGATCGCGATCATCGGCGCGTTTCTCTACGTCTACTTGTCCGGAGAGATCATGCATATGCCGGAGTTTATCTATCTCGATCTCAAGAGCAGCATGGCGCGTATGGGCGACATCATTTTCTCACTCGTATTTCAGATCATCATCGTCTACTTCGTCATGGCGGCAGCGGATTTTGCCTATCAGAAATGGCAGACGACGCAGGATCTCAAGATGAGCAAGCAGGACATCAAGGAAGAGTTCAAGCAGACGGAAGGCGATCCACAGATCAAGGGCAAGATCCGCCAGAAGCAGCAGCAGATGGCGATGAATCGCATGATGAAGGAAGTGCCGGAAGCCGACGTCATCGTGACGAACCCGACGCATTACGCCGTCGCCTTGAAGTACAAGGCGGGCATGAAGGCGCCGGAAGTCGTTGCCAAAGGGCAGGATCTCGTCGCGCAGAAGATCAAGGATATCGCGAGAGAACACCGCGTGACGATCGTGGAAAACAAGCCTCTGGCGCGGGCGCTCTATGCGGCGGTGGAGGTCGGAGGCATCGTGCCGCCCGAACTTTACCAAGCGGTTGCAGAGGTGCTCGCTTACGTCTACCGATTGAAAAAGAAAAAATTTGCTTGAGGAGAAGTTTCCCAGGGATAGAGGAGCAAGAACAGCATGGCGACAGAAAATCCGACGCTTTCCAATGGCTTCATAACGAAATACAGCGACATCTTCATAGCTGTGGCAATCGTCACGATCGTCGTCATGATGATCATCCCGTTGCCGACGGCTCTTCTTGATTTGTTGATCTGCGTGAATATCACGCTGGCGCTTGTCATCGTCATGGTGACGATCTACAATGTGGAGGCTCTTGATTTTTCGGTCTTTCCATCGCTGCTCCTTGTGACGACGCTCTTTCGGCTGGCGCTCAACATATCCGCTACGAGGCTGATCTTGTTGAACGGCTATGCGGGCGATGTCATCATGGCGTTCGGTAACTTCGTCGTCGGCGGTAACGCACTCGTCGGCTTCATCATCTTCGTAATCCTCATCATCATTCAGTTCATCGTCATCACGAAGGGCGCGGAGCGCGTCGCAGAGGTGTCGGCGCGCTTCACTCTCGATGCGATGCCGGGCAAGCAGATGGCGATTGACGCTGATCTGAACCAGGGCGCCATCACGGACGCCGAGGCGAGCAAGAGGCGCTTGAAGATTCAGCAGGAGGCTGATTTCTACGGCGCGATGGACGGCGCCTCGAAGTTCGTCAAGGGCGATGCCATCGCGGCCATCATCATCATCATCATCAACATCACGGGCGGTTTCGTCATCGGCATGCTGACGCGCAACATGACGGCGCTGCAGGCTCTGCAGAGTTACACGCTGCTGACGGTCGGCGAAGGTCTCGTCAGTCAGATTCCGGCGCTGATGATTTCGACGGCAACGGGTATACTCGTCACACGCTCGGCATCCTCGAAGGGCAACCTCGGACTCGACGTGGCGCTGCAGCTCTTCAACCGCAGCCGCATCTTCTACATCGTCAGCGGCGTGCTGCTGTTCCTCGCCATCGTTCCGGGCATGCCGGGAATCCCACTCGGGGCGCTTGCCGTCCTATGCTTCATCGCGGCTCGCCGCCTCAAGGGCTCGGAAAAGGTGGTTGAGGAAGTGCCCGAGCAGAAGAAGGCGGAGAAGGCTAAGGCGGACGCCACGAAGCCTGAGAACATCGTCAATCTGCTGCAGGTTGATCCGATGGAGCTTGAGATCGGCTACAGTCTCATACCGCTCGTCGACACGGGGCAGGGCGGCGATCTTTTGGAACGTATCGTCATGATCCGACGGCAGTGCGCGTTGGAACTCGGACTCGTCGTGCCGACGATTCGCATACGTGACAACATACAGATCAAGCCGAACAACTATATCATCAAGCTCAAGGGAATCGAAACAGCACGCGGCGAACTCATGCTCGATCACTACCTCGCGATGAACTCGGGTACGGTGTTCGAAGAAGTACCGGGCATCGAGACGACGGAGCCGGCCTTCGGTCTTCCCGCGCTGTGGATTGCTGAAGATCAGCGTGAGCAGGCAGAGCTCAACGGCTATACGGTCGTTGATGCCGTATCTGTGCTCGCGACGCATCTGACGGAAGTCATCAAGATGCATGCTGCGGAGATCCTCGGACGTCAAGAGACGCAGAACCTCCTCGACAACTTGAAAAAGACGAATCCGGCGCTTGTCGACGAGGTTGTGCCCGAGGTTCTCGTCGTTGGCGAGGTGCAGAAGGTTCTCGCAAACCTCCTGGCGGAACGCGTTTCCATACGCGACATGGAGACGATTCTCGAAGTACTCTCCGACTACGGGCGCGCGACAAAGGACACGGACATCCTCACCGAGTATGTGCGCCATGCACTCGCGCGGCAGATCTCGCAGCAGTATGTGCAGAACAACGTGCTGCCTTGCATCACGCTCGACCCGGGATTGGAGAACAAAATCGCCGGTGCAGTGCAGCGCACGGAGCACGGCTCTTACGTCAGCCTCGATCCCGATGCGATGCAGCGCCTCTTGGCGTCGCTCAATGCGGAATTGCCGAAGCTCACGAACATGGGCTACGAACCGATCGTGCTAACAAGCCCCGCCGTGCGCACCTACTTCCGACAGCTTGTCGAACGTTCCGTACAGGGGCTCGTCGTACTCTCGCATGCGGAAATTGAGCAGACGGTTGAACTTCAGATTCTTGGGACGGTGAGAATTTAATTGCGCATCAAGGTGTTTCAGGCCGCCACAATGAAGGATGCCATGGCTCAGGTGAAAGATGAGCTTGGCGACGACGCGGTGATTCTGCATACAAAAAAAATAAAGAAGGGCGGCATCCTTGGCTATGGTGCAAAAGAGATTTTCGAGGTGACGGCGGCTCTCGACGAGGTGACGCGGCGTCCCCCCAAGAAGCGGTCTGAGCGTTTGCCGACGCTTGCCGAACTGCAGGCTGAGGCAGCAGGCGGAGAAACGAAGCCGAAGAGCACGGTGCCGCTGCCGCAAGGTCATGCGGCTGCACTGACGCAAGCGGCGCCTGTTGCTCCCGCCCAGCAGGCGCCTGTCCCAGTTCCTGCAGGTTCGCCGGTCGCTCCTGTGCCGCCGCTTATGCAGTCACAGCAGCCGATGCAGCAGCCTCCGCCGATCGAGTCACAGCAGCCGATGCAGCAGCCTCGGCTTTCGCAGAGCGCGGCCAAAAGCTACCGAACGGCAGGCACGGAAGCTGCGGTTGCTGAGGCTGCGAGGCAGGCGCGTGCAGCATCGCCCGTCGCGCATGGTGATGCTTCGGCTGAGCCGTTCGTACCATCGTTTCCTTCGGGAAAGACGCCGGAAGCTCCCTTTCAACCGCTCGTGCCGTCTGCCGGGGAAGCCCCTCAAGAACCGCCCGTACGCAAGGCGCGGCGCAGGAAGCCTGCACAGCCAAAGCGAAGAAAAGTGCATGCAGCGGAGGCGAAAGAAACTGCAGGAGTAGAGGTGGAAAGAGATGCGTCATCTTCGCGCAGGGGGAAGCGTGAGGAGGACGAGGCAGCCGCATCTTCACAGGAAAAGCGGCGAGAAGACGAGTCGCCGTCTTCCAAGAGTGAGGAAGAGCGCCAGCGCGAAACCATCGAGGAATTGCAAAACGAGCTGGCTCAAATGAAGGCGATGCTCGTCCAGGTCGTCAGCAAGGAGAAGACGCCCGAGGACGAGATGTCCCTGCAGCAGGTGTTGAAGCAGCAAGAGGTCGAATCGGACATCATCGACGACGTCGTACTGCAGCTTCCCGCTGAAGCCATTCTGGCCGACAGGGATACGCCGCTTGCCTTAGAAGGGCTGAAGAAGTATCTCGCCGACAACGTGCAGATGGCGGATGGACTTGAACTCAAGAGCCGCAAGCGAAAGATCGCGGCTCTCTTGGGGCCGACGGGCGTCGGCAAGACGACGACGCTCGCGAAGATCGCCGCGCAGTGCGTCTTGGAAAAGGGCATCAGCACGGCGTTCATCACGGCGGATACGTATCGCATATCGGCGGTCGAGCAGCTCAAGACGTATGCCGATATCCTCGGACTTCCCATCGCCATCGTCTATACGCCTGATGAACTCAAGGAAGCCATACAGAAATTTCGTCAGAAGCAGTTGATTCTCATTGACACGGCGGGGCGCAGTCAACACAACCGTCGTCAGATGGCGGAACTCAAGGAATTTCTTGCCGTTAACCAGAATATTGAGAAGTATCTTGTCCTCAGTGCCACGACGAAGAATGAGGATGCGAAAGACATCATCGACAAGTTCTCCGTCTGCAAGCCAGACAAGGTAATCTTCACGAAGACGGATGAAACGAAGAGCCTCGGCATCATTCTGAACATCTTGCGCAGGAAGGAAATGCGGCTCTCCTATCTGACGAACGGACAGAGCGTTCCCGATGACATTGTACCGGCAGAGGCCGGAAAGCTTGCGGAACTTTTTTTGAGGTAGATTATGCAGGACCAGGCAGCGAGCCTTCGAAAGCTCGTAGAAAACAAAAAGGACTCTGCCGCTGCGGATTCCGGCACGGACGCTGCCCGGGAGGGGCCAGAGCCGAGTGCGGCGCGCCCTGTGCCAAAGGAGGGTGCACGTATCATTGCCGTCACGAGCGGCAAGGGCGGTGTTGGCAAGTCGAACCTGACCGTGAACCTTGCGCTCGCCTTTCTTGCCGAGGGAAAGAAGACGCTTGTCATCGATGCTGACCTCGGCATGGCGAATGTCGACGTCCTTTTGGGAACCTCTTCGAAATATAATCTTCTGCATCTGTTGGATGAGGATGTCGTGCTCGACGACGTGATCTTGAAGGGGCCTTATGGGCTTCGCTATATCTCGGGCGGCTCGGGCATGGAACAGGCGGGCGAGTTCACGCCCGCCGAGCGGGATTTGCTCGAAGAAAAACTCACGGGCTGCGGGGAATTAGCCGATGTCATCCTCATCGATACAGGTGCAGGCATCGGCAGAAACGTCCTCGATTTTATCTTGGCGGCGGATGAGGTGATCCTTGTGACGACGCCCGAGCCGACGGCCATGACCGACGCTTATGCCGTCATGAAGGCGTACAGCATGTATGCGGCGAAGCCGAACATGCGCCTCGTCGTCAATCGTGTCTACGACGAGGCAGAAGGTCTCGAAGTGGCGGAAAAGCTCAGGAAGACGGCGGAGCGTTTCCTGCACATGGAAATCCAATCCCTCGGGGCGATTTACGAGGATCGCACGATGATCCAGGCGGTGCGTCAGCAGAAGCCGATCCTTGAGGCGTATCCAGACGCGCTTGCGGCAAAGTGCATCAAGGCGATTGCGCGAGCAATGCTCTATGGGGAAAAGGTCTTTATCAAAAAAGGTTGGAAATCATTTCTGCAATATTTCCTTGATTTTACACGATGATGGGGAGGTGCCTTGCCATGGCAGGCGATTTGATGAATGCGGCAACGGTGTTGAAAATTGGGCAGAGGGTTGAGTTTTACCTGGAAGATGACGATATAAGATATACGAGCCGCATAGAAGATATCACTGCGGACCGATTGATCGTCGCCATGCCCGTGGACGAAAGGCGCCGCCCCATCATACCGGCGGCGGGTGAGCAGCTCTATGGCCTCGCTGTGGGCGAGGCATGTCGCTACCGATTTTTTTCCGTATTCAAGGGGAAGGCGCGCGATCCGATTCCTGTCTGGATGATCACGAAGCCGGAAGTCGTCGAGCGCCATCAGAACCGCAGCTTTGTGCGTGCAATGGTGCGCCTGCCGATTCAGGTGCGGATCATCGATACGGAGGGGCGCGAGAGCGAGCTTATGAAGCTTTACACTACGGACGTCAGTGGCGGCGGTGTTTCCTTCATTGTGCCGCGTCACGTCAAGGTCAACAGCCGTGCGTCCATCGTGTTTACGAACTTCCCCAATATCGGCACGCTGTCCGTCATGGCTCGCATCGTACGTTCCCTACCGCTTGAGCCGAGCGATCGCGGCTGGCAGCTAGGGGCGCACTTTCTGGAGCTTGATCGGGGAACAATGAATAAAATTGTTCACTTCGTTTTCAGTGAACTGCGCCGCCAACTCACCTTGCACCCTGACAGTCCCGCTCGGGAATAAAAGCAGGATTTTTAGCGGTGACGGCGAAGAATATTAAAGAATGATGCAAGTGATTCGCGATTCGCGTTCTGCCTGGCTGGTACCAGGGCTCTTGGCGAAGGTTGCGGAGCAAACTGACAGGCTGCTGTGCCTCTTGCGCAGATACTGCAATGAGCAAGACGCCCGGAGGCGGCAGAAAACAAACAGGGGGATTTGAAATGGAAACAAATCAGTACATGGACATGTTTTTGGACGAGTCGCGCGAACATCTGCAGTCCTTGAACGATGGTCTGCTGAGCCTCGAAAATGACCCGAATGAGGTGTCCGTCGTCAACGAGATCTTTCGTAACGCGCATACGCTGAAAGGCATGTCGGCGACGATGGGGTTCAACAAGATCGCCGAACTTACGCACGAGATGGAAGACGTCCTCGACCTCATCCGCAACAACCAGCTCAAGGTGACGGAGGACATCATCGAGACGATCTTCAAGTGCCTTGACTCCCTGCAGGAGATGATCGAGAACGTCGGCAACGGCGACCCCGAGGATCTCGTCGACGTTTCTGATCTCGTGAAGAAGCTCTCGTCCATTTCCAAGGGCGAGCCGCAGCCGGAGGCGCAAGCGGCGCCGGCCGCAGCGGATGCGCCGGCGGCTGAGGCAGCGCCCGCCTCCTCGCTCGATTATACCGAGGATGACAAGGATGCGATGCGCGCGGCGAAGCAGGGCGGCATGGCTGTCTTTCACATACACATCCGTCTCGCCGATACATGCCTTTTGAAGGCAGCGCGCACCTACATGGTCATGAACGCCCTCGACGAGATCGGCGACGTCATCAAGTCGGTTCCGCCGGCGGAAGATCTGGAGGCGGAAAAGTTCGATCATGATTTCGATCTCGTTCTCGTAACGACATCCGATACGCAGGCGGTTTCCGATGCGCTTGCACCCGTTTCTGAATTGGAAGAGGTGAAGATCGAGGAAGTCGACCCCGACAATCTCGCAGCGCCTGCGCCTGCTCCGGCAGCAGCGACAGAGCCGGCGCAGGCCGCCGCTCCCGCTCCTGCAGCGGCGTCTCCTGCGGCGAAGCCCGCGGCAAAGCCTGCGGCGAAACCGGCAGCAAAGCCCGCGGCAAAGCACGCGCCCGCGGAGAAGAAGCATCATGCGAGCCAGTCCGTGCGCGTTGACATTGAGAAGCTCGACAACCTCATGAACCTCGTTGGCGAGCTCGTCATCAACAAGGTGCGCCTTGAGCAGATCGGCACGACGAACCGCATGCCGGAACTGACGGAGACGTTGGAGCAGATGGATCGCGTGACGACGGACTTGCAGAACGTCGTCATGAAGGTGCGCATGGTTCCCGTCAGCCAGGTGTTCAACCGCTTCCCGCGCATGGTGCGCGATATCGCCAAGGAGCTCAACAAGGACATCAACCTCACGGTCGAGGGCGAGGAGACTGAACTCGATCGCACGGTCATCGACGAGATCGGCGATCCATTGATGCACCTTCTGAGAAATTCGCTCGATCATGGTGTCGAGCATCCTGACGACCGTGAGAAAAAGGGCAAGCCGCGCACGGGCGAGGTCGGACTCATCGCGCGTCACGAGGGAAATAACGTCGTCATTATGGTCACGGACGACGGTGCGGGCATCGACGCCGAAAAGATTCGCGCAAAAGCTGTGGAGAAGGGTCTCTACACGCAGGAGGAAGCTGACGCACTTTCCGATACGGATGCTGTGCGCATCATCTTTGCGCCAGGATTCTCCACGGCCGATCACATCACGGACATTTCGGGCCGCGGCGTGGGCATGGACGTCGTGCGCAGCAAGATTGAGTCGTTGGGCGGTCACGTCGATGTTGAGACGAAGATTGATGAAGGCTCGGTATTCAAAATCAAATTGCCGCTGACGCTCGCCATCATCCAGGCTCTCCTCGTCAAGGTGCAGGAGGAGATGTATGCGATTCCTCTCGGCTCGATCGACAGCACGATCAACATTCATCCGGACGACATCAAGACGGTGCAGAATCAGGCGGTCATCGTACTGCGCGGGCAGATCATCCCGATCATCAACCTCAGCACGGCGCTCCAGGTGCCGCGCACGACGGACGAGGACAACGACGACATCTTCGTTGTCGTCGTCTATGTCGGCGAGCGTAAGGCGGGTATCGTCGTAGACAACCTTATCGGTCAGCAGGAAATCGTCATCAAGACGCTCGGAAAACTCCTTTCCGGACTCAAGCTCTTCTCCGGAGCCACCGTGCTCGGAGATGGCCGTGTCGCCTTGATTTTGGATGTCGGTACGGTCGTGCAGCAGTAAGGGGGAGGATTAGACATGGCTAAGGAAAAGAAGACAATCATGGAAGACGTTCAGGTGGCCGCGTTCAAGCTCTTGAAGGAAGAGTACGGCGTCAACATCCTGAACGTGCAGGAAATCAAGGTTTTGACGGACATCACGCGCGTGCCCTTCGCCCCCGACTACATCAAGGGCGTCATCAATCTGCGCGGCAGCGTCCTTCCCGTCATCGACCTCAAGCGCCGCATCGGTCTTGAGGACGCTCCCTACACGGATGCGACGCGCATCATCATCATGAAGATCGGCGAGTTCTCCATTGGCATGATCGTCGACGCTGTGACGGAAGTGCTGACGATCTCCGGACGTGACATCAATCCGGCGAAGGACGTCAGCGACAGCACGAGCAACCGCTTTGTCAGCAGCATCGGCAACATTGATGCACGACTGATCATCATGCTGAATCTCGATGAGATCGTTGACCTGCCGGAAGATATGAAATAAGAAGTTGCTTCCTTCTCCTGCCCGGCAGGACGGGAGATGGATATTTCTATCGGATCATGCCAGTATGCTAGAGGTGCAGTTATGACGGAAGATATTATCGATCTCTCCCCGGTACAGCTTGATGTGTTGCGGGAGATAGGAAATGTCGGTGCGGGGAACTCTGCGACGGCCTTGTCGCAGCTCATCAACCGCCGCATTGATATGAATGTGCCGAAGGTTTCGGTCGTCCCTCTCGACGAGGTTCCCGACCTCGTCGGCGGGCCGGAGACGATCGTCGTCGGTGTTTTTCTGCGCGTCTATGGCAAGGCGCCGAGCAACATTCTGTTCCTCATGCCGAAGGACAGCGCTTTCTACCTTGTCGATGCCCTCATGGGCAAGGAGTCGGGAGAGACGACGCATCTCGACATGATGGCAGAGTCCGCCTTGATGGAAATCGGCAACATCTTGGCAGGAGCTTACCTCAATGCGCTCTACAGCTTCACGAACCTCTCGCTCATTCCGTCGATTCCGGCGCTCGCTATGGATATGGCAGGCGCCATCTTGAACGTCGTGCTCGTACAGCTCGGCCAGATGGGCGATCACGCCATGGTCATCGAGACGGAGTTCCTTGCCGAAGATGATGAGTTGCGCGGGCACTTCTTCCTTGTACCGGATCCAGGCTCCATGGAAATGATTCTTTCTGCAGTGGGGGTTGGATGACATGGCTGATATGTTACGCGTAGGAATCGCGGATTACAAGGTCGGTAAGGCTCCGCAGCAGATCATCAGCTACGGTCTTGGCTCCTGCATCGGCATATCCCTCTACGATCCGCAGACGAAGGTCGGCGGCCTCGTGCACATCATGCTGCCGGACAGCACGCAGGCGAGAGCGCACGAGAATCATGCGAAGTTTGCTGATACGGGCGTGCCTTTGTTGCTCGGCGAGGTCTTGAAACTCGGTGCGGCGAAGAACCGTCTCGTCGCGAAGATCGCGGGAGGCGCACAGATGTTCTCGTTCGCCAATGCGTCCGACGTCATGCGCGTGGGTCTGAGAAATGCGGAGGCTGCAAAGAAGGCGCTCGCCAAGGAAGGCATACGCATCGTTGCCGAGGATACGGGCGGCACGTACGGCCGCACGGTACAAGTCGATTTGGCAACGGGAGATTACAAGGTCAAGACGATCGATCGCGGGGAAAAGATTATTTAACGGGGGATGGACTTTGTTTAAGATTGGAACAGCACTCGTCACGGGCGTCCTCGCTGCCTTCCTCACCGTTCTGACGGCCGTTTCGGCAGGTGCACGGTTTTCTACTGCAGCGGGGAGAAGCCTTGCGGTGTTTCTCGTCGTCACCGCGCTCATCTTTCTCGTTGCCTTTTTTTTAGAAAAGCAGTTCCCTGCCCTTTTTGCGCAAGCGCAGTCGGAGGAAATTCCAACGAGGAAAGAGGGAAAAGCGACGCAGACGGCGAATGATAAAGAGGAGTCGGAAGGCTCGGAAAATGCCGGAGAAGATGGGGAAGCAGCAGACGCGCAAGCGGACGGTCAAGAGCAGGATGCGGATTTTGAGGTCATGGAAGAGCCCGCCGCTGCGGTTCCCCGCGGAGAATGACTAGACGAGGAGGCGGCTGATTGATGAAAAAGGCAGAGACCCCCTCCGCAGAAATTCAAGATCTTTGGGCGCTTTACCGGGAAACGCGCGCACCGGAAGTTCGTGACAAGATTGTCGAAAAGTACTTGCCGCTCGTCAATATCATTGCGGGACGTGTCGTCGTCGGCCTGCCCGCACATGTTGATCGGGACGATCTCGTTTCGAGCGGCTTTTTTGGTTTGCTTGACGCAATCGAGCGATACGACGTCGAGCGCGGCAACAAATTTGAAACGTATGGCGGCGTGCGCATTCGCGGCGCCATGCTTGACTATTTGCGTACGATGGATTGGATTCCCGTATCGAAAAGGCAGAAGATTCGGCGCTATGAGCAGGCGGTGACGACATTGGAAGGCCGCCTGGGGCGCTCGGCGACGGACGACGAACTTGCCGCGGAACTCAAGATATCGAAGAAGGAGCTGCACGATCTCGTTTCGCAGACGAATATCGCGACGGTCATTCCGCTTGAAGAGTATGTCCGCACGGAATCCCCGTCCTCACAGACGATCGATCCCGAAGAAAATGCCGAGAAAAACGAATTGCGTGACACCTTGGCGGAAGCAATCGACCAGCTTCCGGAGAAGGAGCGCACGGTCGTTTCTCTCTATTATTATGAGGAACTTACCTTAAAGGAAATCAGCCTCATCCTGCATCTTTCGGAGGCGCGGATTTCTCAGCTCCATACGAAGGCTGTCTTTCGGCTTCGGGGCTTTTTGGCGAGATGGAAAAAAAGCCTCATGGAGTGAGGCAAGAAGGAGGCAAAAAAGGGCATGAGCGAACAGGAAAGGGTTGACGGAGAGCGTCCAGTCTACAGCAAGATCAATATCCATGTCAGTTCGGACAAGATGGTGGCTACGGTCGGGTTTGACCACACGGATTCCAACGCATATCCGACGGCGGAGATGATCAAGAAGGCGCTCCAGGACAAGGGTGTCGTATTCGGCCTCGACGAGGCGGCGATCGAGCAGGGCGCGAAGGATGGCCAGGATTTCGAAGCGGCGCTTGGCAAGGAGCCTCAGCATGGCGAGGATGCCTATCTGAAGAAGAACTACGACCTCGGGGTCAAGGGATGCCCCAAGACCGACGAATATGATCGTGCGGACTACAAGAATATGAACCTCTTCGTGCTCGTGAAGCAGGGCGAGCTTCTCGCTGAACGCGTTCTGCAGACGGACGGAGAGCCGGGCATGAACGTGCTCGGTGGCAAGGTCAACCAAAAGAAGGGGAGGCCGCTCGTATTCAAGGCGGGGAAAAACGCTTCGATTCGCGATGAGAATTTCCTCTATGCCGATATCGACGGTCAAATTGTTGATACGGGAAAAGTCATCGGCGTCGACCCTCGCCTCGTCATCAAGGAGGATGTGGGTGTCGGCACGGGCAACATCGACTTCACGGGGGCGGTCGCTGTCCAGGGAAGCGTGCAGGCGGGATTCGTCGTCAAGGCTACGGGCGACATCGAGGTCGGCGGCATCGTTTCGGGCGCCGAGGTCGAGGGAAATAATATCCTCGTCAAGGGCGGTATCCAGGGCATGAATCGCGGCTTCGTCAAGGCGAAGGGGACGCTCATGGCATTTTTTGCAGAAAATGCAGAGATCGAAGCGGGACATAATGTCACGATTGCCGACGTCGTACTGAATTCACAGGTGCGCGCAGGCAAAAAGGTCACAGTGCTCGGCAGGCGCGGGCAGATCATGGGAGGATCGACGTTCGCCGGGGAAGAAATCGAGGCGACGCAGATCGGCAATCCCGCGAATGTCGCGACGAAACTTGAAGTCGGCGTCAATCCGATGGTGCAGCGTCAGTACAAGGCAGTGTGCCAGGAGTACGGCGATACGAAGAAAAAGCTCGATGAGATCAAGAAGACGCTCGCGACGCTCGGCAAGGTTGATATCAGCAAACTGCCGCCCGAGAGGCAGGAAATGGTCGCACAGTTGGGGAAGGTGCGCTTCCAAGTAGAGGGCCAGTTGGAGAGTCTTCTGGAAGAGATGGACGGACTTGAGGAGAAAATTCAGAGCATGAAGCGCGGCCGTATTCGTGCTGCCGATACGATATATCCAGGCGTGAAGCTCAAGATCAACAACGTCATCAAGAATGTTCATTCGGAGGAGAAACGCTGCACGTTGAGCGTGGAAGGCGATCAGATCCGCACGGGCGCTTATTGATACGAGCGACGTTCTTGCAGATCGTGTCCCCTTGACTGCGCTTGGAAAGGATGGTGGGATGCATGGATGTAACCCCGATGAGTTTGCAAGCAATCGTGCCGCGCACTTCCGAAGCGACGCAGGTACAGCATAACATGAATCAGCAGTCGGCTGTGCAGCAGGATTTTCAGGCCGTGCGTGACAAGCAGGAAACGGCGTTGAAACAGACGCAGGTCAGGAAGAAGGATCAGGCAGAAGAAGAACGCATCAAGGACGATCCCGATCGACGCAAAAAGCAGGGGCGCGGCCGGCGAGGCTCTGGCGGCGACAGGCATGCCGAGCAGGAGGAGGAAGCGCCAACAGAGAGGTTCGCCGTCGATGTGTTCCGCGGACGCAATATCGATATATCTACGTAGGTAATGAAACGGGGCTGTCATAAGTCGTAGTCGACTCATATGACAGCCCCATTTTGAGGGGAAAGCTGAAGTCAGCGATTCCTGGAGATAAGGGGAGCTGCGAGAAGTGATCACGGAAATTCTGGGCGCATTGATTGTCTTGGGGGCGGTGCTCGTCCTCATCATGCGACGCCTTTTAAGCAAGGGAAAGGCCAAGGAGAAGGAGTCGGTCGAAGTTTCTGCGAGCCGTCTGCGCTATGAGATCGAGCGCTCAGGTGACGCCGTCATCGGCAGGATGCAGATCCATGTCGAACGATTGGAGCGTATTTTGGCGGAGGCGAACGCGCAGAAGGCGGCTTTGGATGAGCGCCTCGCTGCCCTCGCGCAGTGGGAGAAGGTCTACGGCGCACGGCTCGGTGCTTTACCGCAGCAGATGGAGTTCGCGTCTTCTGCGCCCCGCACGGCGACACAGGCGCCCCCGACTGCTTCTCCCGTCACTGCGGCGCCCGCTGTTTCCTCCCCTTCTGCCGTCGAAGTTGCCGCACCGTCCGCTGCAGCCATTGCGCCTGCTGTGGCTTCCACCGCCGGTGCGGGAGAGACGGCTTCGAGCTTTCAGGCAGCCTTGATGAAGCAGATGGCCGGAAGCCCGATTGGCGGTGCGGTGGATTTGCAGCTGCCGCCTGAGGAAATGGGGACGGACACGGCGGCGAACATCGCGCATGGCGCTCAGGCGGCGCAGGAGAATATGCGCCGGGAGATTCCCGTCCAAGAGGATACCGCATCCCGTGCGTTGTCGGCGGCGCAAATGCCCGATGAGACGCAGGACGATGAAACGCAGGACGATGAGGCGTATGAGTACGAGGAGGACGAGTCGGAGGAAGAAGACGAAGGGGCAGTGATGGAAGAAGAGGCGGACGAATACGAAGAGGACGAACCGGTGGACGAGGAAGAGACGCCGGAGTTTTCGCACGAGGATTTGACCGCTGTGCGGGAAGAGGACGAGGCGGACGATGTGAAAAGCCCGTCGCCGGATGCGCCTCCGAGCCGTCAGCAAGAGCAGATCCGTGCCTTTCTGCGCCAAGGAATGAGCGCGGAGGAAATTTCTCAACGACTGGGCCTCGGACTCGGCGCCATCGAACTCGTTCGCCACATGGAAAAGCGTGCGCACGAAGAGTAAACTACACGCACAAACGTCCACCTTGTGGACATTGTGCGCCGCCCTTAATGAAAGTTACCCAATCAGTCTGCGCCCTTCGGGCTTGACTTCTTGGACTTTCATAGTAAACAAAAGGGCTTGGCAAAATGCCAAGCCCTGCAATGTTCATGGTGCGACAGGAGGGATTCGAACCCCCGACCCACGGCTTAGAAGGCCGTTGCTCTATCCGACTGAGCTACTGACGCGATGGTCGGAGCAGCAGGATTTGAACCTGCGACCCCCTGGTCCCAAGCCAGGTGCTCTACCAAACTGAGCCATGCCCCGAAAATGCCGATGTATCGCATCGCGCAATAAAGAAATTATAAAGGACACCGTGAGCTTTGTCAAGGATTTGTCGGAGAACGGCGATTCGACAGGGAATTCTTGAGAGAATTATGATGGAAGAAAGGAGGCAGATCTATGGCACATACAGGTTACAAGCTCCACGAGGAGGTCAAGACGGCGGGCGCCGCTTTGCGGC
>NZ_ALNM01000002.1:0-7883 GCF_000292955.1 Selenomonas sp. CM52 | reverse complement strand
CCTTCGATGGGTGCGCCTTCTTTGAGGGTATGCGTCATGCGCTTGAGCTGCGCGTCGCTGATGGCGGCGCTGTTTTCGATCTGGATTTTGCCGTAGCGTCCGGCGAGGATGCGGATGGTGAGCGTGCCGTCCGCATTCGACTGCGCCGGCAGGTAGGCGGCTGCCGCAGGGTAGCCGTGGCTGCGCGCGTAGTCGGTGAGTTCGGCAAGCAGGTCGTTGACGTCGATCTCGGAGATGTCGCGGCGAAGATACGCCGCCGTCCGTTCTTCGATGGCTTTTTCCAAGAGCTGCGTGCCGTCCTGCTCGACGTCGATGCGCGAGAGGCGAAAAGGCATCATCGCCTTGCTGCCGCCTGCATGGTTCGGCAGGCGGCTTTCGAGCGCGTTTTCCTGCGCCTTTTCAGGCAGGTGCGCGTCGGATGGCGGCAGGTTCGTCGCGGCGAGCGCCGTACCCGGCAGGAGAAGCGCCGCCGCAAGAGGCAGCGTAAGTTTGAGGTGCGAGTGTTTTTCTTTCATCTTCAACGGAAAGACTCCTTTTCACAAAGATTTAAGGAACCACTGATATGCGCCATCAAAGACGCAAGCCCTGAATTTCGAGGCCCTCTTCCGCATCGAAGCGGTAGAGTCCGAGCGTTGCGGCGCGGATGGGACGCGCAGTGCCATAGAGGTAGACGGTGTCGCCGAAACCGAAGTCGAAGCGCGGCGCAGCGTCCTGAATGAGCGAGGCGAGAAGTCCGCCCGGCAGTGCTGCGGCATGGATGGTGAAGGCAGTCGCGTTGCCCGCCGCCTGCACGATGCGGTAGTTGCCGAGGATGCCGTCCGTGATGCCGCCGATGCGCCCTGTGACGCCGTAGCTGCCGGGCGTTTCGGTATTCGTCAGCGTCGTGCCAAATGTGATGCCGTCCGTACCGAATACGCGCTCGTCCTCGCCGTCCGCGAAGCCCTCCGCACGCCCCGTAAAGGAGGGCAGCGCCTCGCCCTGCACAATGCTCTGCGCGTCGGCAGTCAGCGTGAGGTCGCGGTGCGTGATTGTGCCCGCCCCCTGCGCGGCTGTCTCGGCGAGCGTGTAATTCCCCGCATCTGCACCTCGGAGTGCGACACCCGTGTAGTCAATACGATTTGCCGCCGCAACGTTCTTGTCGTTGTAGGTTGCGCCTGTGGCGGCGGCTGTTACGCTGTCACCCGCAACGGCATTGTTCAGTGCCGCGCCGAACTTCGAAGCGTCTGCAGCGGTCGTGCCGTCGTAGGTCTTCGTCTGCGCCGCGACTGCGCCAAGCGTCAGCGCACGCCGCGTGATTGTACCTGCGCCCTGCGCGGTATCCGCGATGGCGTAGTTTCCTGCGCCTGTGCCTGTAAGCGCAACACCCGTATAGTCAATGCGATTTGCCCGAGCGACGTTCTTATCGTTGTACGATGCACCTGCGGCGGTCGCGGTCACGCTGCCTTCCTCGCCCGCGACGACATTTCCGAGCGTTGCGTGGAACTCTGCTGCATCAGCGGCGGTCGTGCCGTCGTAGGTCTTTGTCTGCGCCCCGACTGCGCCGAGGGTCAGCGCACGCCGCAAGATCGTGCCAACTCCCTCTGCCGTCGTCGCGGCGAGACTGTAGTTCCCCGCGCCCGTGCCTGTGAGCTGAACACCCGTGTAGGTGACCTTGTTCGCCCCTGCGACATTCTTGTCGTTGTAGGTCGCGCCCGCAGCGGTCGCTGTGACAAGGTTCTCCTCGCCCGCGACAAGATTATCGAGCGCCGCACGGAACTTCGATGCGTCAGCGGAGGTCGTGCCGTCGTAGGTCTTGCTCTGCGCCGCGACGGTATCAACGGTCAGTTCGCGCCGCGAGATCGTGCCCGCGCCCTGCGCCGTGGTGGCGGCGAGCGTGTAGTTCCCGGCATCCGAACCCGCGAGACCGACACCCGTGTAGTCGATCCTGCTTGCCCCGGCGACGTTCTTGTCGTTGTACGCCGCACCCGTGGCGGTCGCCGTCACCTTGTCAACCGCGATGGCATTGTTCAGTACCGCGCCGAACTTCGACGTGTCTGCGTCGGTCGTACCGTCGTAGGTCTTTGTCTGCGCCCCGACTGCGCCGAGGGTCAGCGCACGCCGCAAGATCGTGCCGATGCCCGTGAGCGCAGTCTTGTCGAGCGTGTAGTTGCCCGCGCCCGCCCCCGTGAGCGTCAGCCCGTCAAAGGTGACGGTTTTGTCTGCGGCGGCATTCTTGTCGCTGTATGTGCCTGTGGAGGAAGCGAGTGCGATGCCCGTGCCCTCCGTGCCGACAAAGCCATCGAGGGTATAGTGCGTCCCCTTCGCGAGCGACTGCGTCACGTTTGCATTGCCGTCATAGGTCTTGTCAAAGCGTGCGCTGCTCGTGAGTGTGAGATCCAGCTCTTTCGGATAGATTGTCCCCACACCCCGTGCCTCCTTGACGGTATAGTTGCCCGCGCCCGTGCCCGTGAGCGCGAGATTTTGGAACGTCACTTCCTTATCCTTGCCGGCGTTCTTGTCCGCATACTTGCCCGTGACGCCACCCGCCAGTTCGATATTATCTTCGTCCTCGCTGCCGACAAAGCCCGTGAGACGATAGTGCCGCCACTTCGTGAGCCACTGCGTGACGGTATCGCTCCCGTCGTAGGTCTTGTCAAAGCGCGTGCCGCTCTTAAAGTCGAGCGTCAGCTCCTTCGGCTTGACCGTGTATGCGCCGCCGATGATGTCATACTGCTCGCTGTAGGCATGATATGTGCCGACGTTTTTCTCTGCATCGAGGGAAATATGGTCGCCGCCCGCAATCGTCGGAGCCGTGCCGTTGTAGACCTGCTCGCGGTTTGCAAGATGCTTCGTCCGGAGGAATGCCGTGAGGAGCGGCATGGTCTTGCCGTCGTAGATGCGCCACGGCGTGCCCTTGCCGCCCTCGGCGGCAACGAGAGCCTTGCCGCTCCCGTCCTTCCAGTCCTTATACGTCTCTGCCAGCTTCATCTGCGTCTCGTCGCACTTTTGGACATCGGTGACTGTACTATTATCCAGTGTTGTGCCGACGCCGTTCTCGATCGGAGTGCCGCTCCCCCCCTTTACACTGCCCTCCTTCCATACGGCATGGTTGACCGTGCTTATTTCGTTCAAAAATCCCACAACGCCGCCGACGTTTGGATCACTCTGTCCCGATCTTTGCTCCACGGTTCCCGTCTGCAGGGCGTTCCGAATGTTGTTGTCATACGTTGCCGCTCCCACAATGCCGCCGAGCATCTCATTTCCTAAGACCTTGCCCGCATTTCGGACGTTCTGAATGGTGTTCTGTTGATACGCATAGCCCACTATGCCGCCGACAAGAGAGTTCCCTTCGACCGTGCCCTCGTTGTAGGCGTTCTCAATGCTGCTTCCGAAATTTAGCTTTCCCACAATGCCGCCGATCGAGGTACCAGCGTAAGTTCCAGTACTGGGTCCCTGGACCTTACCGCTGAAGGAGACGTTCCGTATGACAGAGTGGCCGTCTGCAGTTCCCACAATGCCGCCGACTTGCTTCTTTCCCGACACGGAGGCATCCTTCAGGGAGACATTCTCGATGACCGCCTGCTTGGTGTATCCGAACATCCCGCGATCTTCATCCTCCGTAGCCCCTGCATTCCCCAGCTGAACGTTAAGCCCCGTGATCGTGTGCCCTGCGCCGTCAAATCGTCCCGCAAAGACCGTGTTAGAAGTGCCAATCGACTGGAAGCCCCCTGCCCAGTCCTTTGTCTCGCTTGCCGCGATGTCATTCGCGAGCATATATCTGCCGATCGTCTTATCCTGACCGGAACCCCCGTGATTCTCCTGAATCGCATCCATATTCTGCAGCTCGTAGACGTCATGCACGCGCATATAGTCATAGTCTGTATGCGCCGTGCCGCCGAGGTTCTGGACGACCCAGTGGCGCGATGTTGCAGATTTTGAGTTGTTCGCATTCGCATAGTCGGAAACCGTCTTCGAGACCGTTGCGCCGTTTACGGTAAAGTTCCTCGTCGTTGTATTAGCGACATCGTAGCCGATGTGCGGCGCATCCTCGCTGCGGATGGTGACGTTCGCCCCCGTGAGCGCCGCGCCGTTTGTGTCCGTGACCGCATCCGTGTTGAGGACTTTGACGTTCTTGCCCTCGATGTAGAGTTTGCTTGCCTTTACCGTGCCGAGGTTCAGCACGTCGCCCATCTGTGCGGTGACGGAGAGCGGATTCGCGCCGTTTGTTTTGAATGTGCTCGTCGCTGCTGCAATATCGGCGGGATTTGCCGTCGAGAGGTAGAGCGCGCCCGTATTGACCTGTGAACCCTTCGCGAAGAGAATACCGTGCGGGTTCACAAGGTAGACGTTCCTGCCGCCCTCGATCGTGCCGTAGATGTTCGACGCGCCCTCGCCCGTGACGAGGTTCAGATAGTCCTTTGTCTGCGTACCGTTATCGAAGCGTACCTTCTCGCCCGAGTCGATGGAGAAGTCCTCCCAGCGGAGCACATTGTGCTCCGTCTTGCCAACGATGTCCATAGTTGTGCCGCTCGTGGAGATATTCGCCTCTCCTGCATTCGTCGCTGCGTTCGCGCCCTCGATGGGGAGAGCATACGCCGTCTGCGCGGCAAAGGGCGCGGCGAGTGCGCCCGCGAAGATGGCACAGGCGATGGCGCGATAAAACTGCTTTGCATGATGATGTTTCATTTAACTCATCCTTTCTGTCGGGAAATCTTTCTTGCGTTTAACAATGTTTCGATTTGCACAAGGTGTTTACGGATTTTTGCTTCTATACTCATCGGCTTCGCACACCTCGGAAGGTGCGTTGTTTGCCGCCGTCGCTGGCGGCACAGACAGAGATCAAGAGAGGTGCGACGCTCCTTTGTCCCATATAGTATTCTTCGTTAAGATCAAAGACCTTTTCTCTATTATTTTCTCACATTTATACGAAATAGCAATAAAAGTTGGCACAAGCGCCGAAAGTATGGTATGAACGCAAAAGAGGGAAATCCATGCTTGCAAATCCGCATGGATTTCCCTAGAATATGATGAGGAGGTCATACGATGAATATTGCTGTACTGGACGATATGCCAGACGATCTGAACCGGCTTTGCGATCTTCTCGAAAGCGTATGCGCCGAGCATACGCCGCGCCCCGTGATTCGCGCGTTCACGGACGACAAGAAGTTCCTCGCGCACATGTCCGCCGCACGCGCCGACATTGTCTTTCTCGACATCTATCTGGGGGAGCGCACGGGCATCCAAACGGCGCAGATTCTGCGCTCGTTCAATACGAACTGCGCGATCATCTTCGTGACGACGAGCCGCGATCATGCAGTGGAAGCGTTCGGCGTGACGGCGGCGCACTACCTCATCAAGCCCGTGACGGAGGAAGGGGTGCGCGAGGCATTGGCGCGTACGCCTTTTTTCAAGAAGGAGCGCCCGACGATCCCGCTCACGATCGAATACACGGAGCAGCGCATACCGATCGAGCACATCCGCTATGTCGATGCCGACGGGCGTCGCTGCTCGTTTCATCTGACGGACGGCACGACGCTCTCCCCCTATATGACGCTCTCCCGCGCACGGGAGCTGCTCGATGCCATGCCGATGTTCCTTTCCTGTCACCGCAGTCTGCTGGTCAATATGGACGAGATCCATCAACTGACGCCTGAGGGCATTTTGCTCTCCGACGGCACGCTGCTGCCGATTGCCACGCGCCGCAAAAGCGAGGTCGAGCGCATCTACCGCGCCTATATGCTGAAGAAGATGCGTGCGGGATTTCTGTCATAGGAGAAGATTCATGCAGCCATCTTTTGCGGCCGAATTGCGTGCTCTCAGCTGCTTTTTGTGTATCACGCTCTTTTGCTTTTCTCTTACCAGACCTTGCCGAGCATGAACCACAGGCGGTTCTTTGCCTTGGCGTCGTCGCTCGCGTTATTAGCGAGGCCGATGCGGCGCGCCCAGTCGAGGCGCAGGAAGTAGTCGCCGGGGCGGCTGTAGGTGACGCCGACGCCCCAGCCTTTGAGGGTTTCGCTGCCGTAGTTCTCGCTGTAGAGGGCGAAGCTCTGGCGCTTGCCGTCCTTTTAATACGTCGCTGCATGATAAGCAAGCAAATTGCAGAAAGTGACCGATACTTGCTGAAAAGTGATAAAGGAAACGCTGATAAAATAAGACCGCCGCATATCGAACGATGCGGCGGTCTTAGTGTCAAAAAATCTTATCGCGAAGAAGACTCTCTTCGCACAGCCATACTATTCGGCAGGCGCATCTTGCAGCGCCAGAATCTCCGCACGCGTCAAGCCGCTCGCCTTCTCGATCACCTCAAGGGGAACATTCAGCGCGAACAAAGAACGCACCATATCAAGCATCCTGCGCTGTCCCTCAGCACGTCCCTCAGCACGTCCCTCAAGGCGTCCTTCCATACGTCCCTCTTCCAGTTTCCTCTCACCAAATTTTTCCATCAGTTCACACATAGTATTCACTCCTTCTGCTTCTGCCTTAAAATAATCGACACGTTCAGCAAGTTCTTTGTAATTCATCTTCTTCGGATTCTCACAAAAGAAATCCTGCATGAGCTTCCCAAGCGGCGTGTCGTCACGGTTTGCGCCGTTGACGTAGAGGATATGCGCCCCATCATCAAACGGGCGCTGAAGCTCCTCTATGATCCGCTCCACATGATACAGCGGGAAACCTGCTCCATAGATGTCGTTCTCCGTGATGAAGATCACCCATGTTTCCGGAAGTGACGAGAAATCCTCTCCTTTTGCCAGTTCCCGCGAATCCATCATGCTGCTGTTGTAGCGTGCCCTGCGCGGAATCGCACCTTCATTGGCACGCTGAATTTCACAGTCGTAGAGTTTCCCCTCACTGTCTTCTGCCAACACATCAAAGCGCACGCCGCGACCATAGAGATTGTCCGCACTCTGCTGCGTGACAACATGCTTGACGATGAGATCATCCCGACCGAAAAAGATATGCAATAAGAGCTGCATTCCTTCGATATAGTTGTCAAAACATACGTTGAAAAACGCATCATCGATCAAGCGGAATTTCTGTATCAATGCACAATATTCTGCAGGAATATCTTTCTTGATTATTCTCACAGGTTCGCTCCCCTCCCCATACGCTTCTACTATCATAGTATGCATTGCAGTGAATATTGTCAAGACTGAAAAGGGGCTGTTGCATGAGTCAAATTCGACTTATGCAACAGCCCCTCTTTTCTCTTACCAGACCTTGCCGACCATGAACCACAGGCGGTTCTTTGCCTTGGCGTCGTCGCTCGCGTTATTGGCAAGGCCGATGCGCCGCGCCCAGTCGAGGCGCAGGAAGTAGTCGCCGGGGCGGCTGTAGGTGACGCCGATGCCCCAACCTTTGAGGGTTTCGCTGCCGTCTTTTCCGTCGTTGGCGTACTGCACGCGACCCATGTCGAAGTAGGTGCTGAGGACGAGGTTCGGCACGTCCGTACGGTAGGACAGCTCAATGCTGCCCAAATAGCCGTTGTCGCCCGAGGCTTCACCCTGCGGGTAGGCGCGTACGCCGTTCGCTCCGCCGAGGTAGATTTCTTCCGAGCTGTCGAGGTTCGTTCCGGCTTTCTGCGCCTGCGCCTTGAGGCTGATGTTCCAGCGGTCGCTGATCTCGTGGCGCAGGTTGAGGTTCAGCACGGCTTTCGTGAAGCTGCCTTCCGTACCCGCACGCTTCATCTGCCGACGCGCCCAGTCAGAGTCCGCGCCGAGATGTCCGCAGTAGCCCGTGAGGTCGTAGCTCCACGAGGTGCGATATTGACGCTCTGCCCCTTTGATGCCGAGATGGAAGGTGCTGCTGTGCTTTTCAAGCTCCATGCCGATCTTCTTGTACTCGTCCTTGAGCCTGCGCCAGTCCCATCCGTAGGTGACGGCGAGCGAGCTTTGCGCCGTGCGCCA
>NZ_ALNM01000001.1:0-32749 GCF_000292955.1 Selenomonas sp. CM52 | reverse complement strand
CCGCCGTGACATCATGGAGCAGATCGCGCCCGCAGGCCCCGTCTATCAAGCGGGCACGCTCTCGGGCAATCCGCTCGCCATGACGGCGGGCATCGAAACGCTCAAGCTCATTTTGAAAGAGCCGGAACCCGGAGAAGCCGACGCGAGCCGTGCGCTCACCTTGAAGACGAAGAAGCTCGTCCTCGGCCTTGAGTCCGCCGCACGCGAGGCGGGAGTCAAGATTCAGGCGCACCAGGCCGGCTCGATGTTCAGCATATTCTTCAATGAGGGCAAGGTCAAGGACTACGCAAGCTCCGCCGCTTCGGATCAGGAAGCCTTCAAGGTTTGGTTCCGCGCCATGCTCGAACAGGGCATCTACCTCGCTCCCTCGCAGTTCGAGACGCTCTTCCTCTCGCTCGCCCACACGGACGAAGACATCGACCGCACGATTGCTGCAGCGGAAAAGGCGTTTGCACAGGTCAAGTCGAAAAAATGATATTGTACGAAATGAACTAGGAAAAAAACGCGGTTTTTTCCTAGTTCATTTCACAACTAAGAAAAATATGCTCTTTTTTCTCAGTTCATTCTACACCTAAGAAAAAATCTGCTTTTTTTCCCGTGTCATACGAGGTGATGATCTATGCCGACACCCATCCTGCTAAAGCAATATCACCAAAATGAACCCAAAAGCCAAGAGCTTTACCACAGTTTGTACAATTCCGTCCTGGCACATCACATCGACATACCGATTAAGCATCTGAATGCTTCTCACGAATTTACTTCCTTTTATTACTATACGGAAGACATCATGCAAATTCTCTCCTCCATCATGCTTGAACTCCGTCAATTGACAAGCATTACAGCAACACTTCCTCACATAGCGATTGAATCCTTCCGTCGAGCCTGTCTAATCGAAGAGATCCAATCCAGCAACGCCATAGAAGGTGTTCGCAGTACACGCAAAGAAATCAAAACAGCTATCGATGAGCAAGATTCTACAGATTCTCATCATCGCCCCCGTCTCTGGAGTACTGTCAACAAGTATCTGAAACTTCAGCAGCAGGAAGAGATTTCTTTTCGTTGTAGTCATAACTTGCGTAAATTCTACGACGAATTTTTAGCAGACGAAATCAAAAGAGATGATCCTGCTAATCTTCCCGATGGCAAAATCTTTCGGAAAGAACCTGTCGATGTATGGTCCAAATCGAAAGTCATCCATCGCGGCATCATTCCAGAGGAAAAAATTATTCTCTCTATGGAAACTGCATTAAAAACTTTACAGAATGAACAAATCCCGGGATTAATACGTATTTCCATCTTCCATTATTTCTTTGGTTACATCCATCCCTTCTATGATGGAAACGGCCGGACCTCACGCTTTATTACATCATATTACCTTGCCAAAATATTACACCCATTGGTCGCAATCCGTCTCTCCATTACCATCAAAAAGTCCCTTCGCGTATACTATAAATTATTTGAAGATACTAATCATCCAGGAAACTACGGAGACTTAACACCATTTATTACCGGTTTCCTTTGGCTGATTCAGAAAAGTACCACTCGTGTCAATGAGATTTTACAGGAACGGCGAAAAAAACTTGATGCTTTGGCTCAAGCTCTTGAAATCCACTACTTCGGGACAGCAAAAAACAAAGCCGACTGGAAAATTTATTTTGTACTGCTGCAAGCATATCTTTTTTCAGATGACGGAGCAACCTTAAAAGAGATTGCGAGCACGGTTGGGCAAAGCGCAAAAACAATTCAGACACATATCAAACGCTATCCCGCTGATCATATCACGACGAACACAACACGCAGAGCCCACAGATATAAACTATCTACAGATTTTATAAAAAAATTGGAAACTCTTGCATCAAAATAAAGTTCCTCCTCATCCAATCCGCCAGATGTGCCTCGAATCCCCGCATGCAAGACTTTCGTGACAGATTGCACATTTTGCTCTATAATAGAAGAAACTGTGCAGGCTGCCGCTCGCCTCATGCGCGCCGTACCTGCACAAATGTCCAGCAAAGGGGAAACATCATGGATAAAGAACAATTCCTGCACGTCTACCGCCACTCGTTGGCGCATGTGCTTGCAAAGGCTGTCATCGAAGTTTTCGGCAAAGAGACACAGTACGCCATCGGGCCGGAGATTGCCGACGGCTTCTACTACGACTTCCTGCTGCCGCGCCCAGCGACGAACGACGACCTCAAGACCATCGAGGAAAAGATGAAGGAAATCTTGAAGCGCAAGGAAGATTGGAAGCGCGAGGAGATTTCCAAGAAGGCGGCGCTCGAACTTTTCAAGAATCAAAAGTTCAAGGTCGAGCTCATCGAGGATCTGCCCGAAGACGAGATTTTGACGATCTACCGCACGGGCGATGACTTCGTCGACCTGTGCCGTGGGCCGCACGTCGAGAACTCTGCCGCACTATTGTCTGTCGCCTGGCAGCTTCGCTCCATGTCCGGCTCCTACTGGCGCGGCGACGAGAAGCGCGACCAGCTCACGCGCATCTACGCCTACGCCTTCCCGACGAAGGAGGAGCTCAAGGCGCACCTCGCGTTCATCAAGGACGCGCAGGAGCGCGACCACAAGAAGATCGGGCCGCAGCTCGACCTCTTCATGTTCGACGAGACGGCGCCCGGCATGCCCTACTGGCTGCCGCGCGGCTGGAAGCTCTTCAACGCGCTGCTGGAATTCTGGCGCGGCATCCACGAAGCGCACGGCTATCAGGAAGTTTCCGCGCCCGTCATCAACAACAAGCGCCTGTGGGTCACGAGCGGCCACTGGGCGCACTACAAGGAAAACATGTTCCTGATTCCCGGCGCAGACGGCGACATCGAAGCGGACGACACCTTCGCGATCAAGCCGATGAACTGCCCAAACGCCATCAAGATCTACCAGCGCAAGACGCGCTCCTACCGCGATCTGCCGATTCGCTACAACACGGTCGACGTCATCCACCGCAAGGAAAAGTCGGGCGAGCTCAACGGCCTTTTCCGCGTGCAGCTCTTCCGTCAGGACGACGACCACACCTTCCTCATGGAAGACCAGATCGCCGCCGAGATGGGCGACATCATGGACATCGCCGATGAAATCTATTCGACGCTCGGCATGAGCTGCAAGGCGGAGCTTTCGACGCGCCCCGATGACTTTATGGGCGACATCGAGACATGGAATATTGCGGAAAAAGAGCTCAAGGAGATCCTTGACCGCAAGTACGGCGAGGGCAATTACGAAGTCAACGAGGGCGACGGCGCCTTCTACGGCCCGAAGATTGACCTCAAGATGAAGGACGCGCTCGGCCGCGAGTGGCAGGTCGGTACCTTGCAGCTCGACTTCCAGCTGCCGCAGAACTTCGACCTCAAGTACATCGCCAAGGACGGCAGCCACAAGCAGCCCGTCGTGCTGCACCGCGCCATCTTCGGCTCGATGGAGCGCTTCATCGGCGTCCTCATCGAAAACTTCAAGGGCGCATTCCCCTTCTGGCTCAGCCCCGTGCAGGTCGGCATCGTGCCGATCCGCCCCGAGCACAACGACTACGCCAAGAAGGTCGCGCAGAAGCTCTTCAAGAGCCGCGTGCGCTTCGAGGTCGACTACGCCGACAAGAACATGCGCGAGAAGATCAAGGGCTTCAAGCACTACAAGGATCCCTACATCCTCGTCTTAGGCGACAAGGAAGCCGAGGAAAACACCGTCTCCATCAACGTGCGCGGCACGAACGAGCAGCTCAAAGATGTGCCGCTCGACACCTTCATCGAAATGTGCCGCACGATGAACGAAGAGCACAGCCTGGAGCTTCTGACGAAAGTTCCCGGGTAAGCTCTCGCACAAACACATAACACAAAATGCCCCATCCGCCGCAAAATGCGGCAGATGGGGCATTTTTGTATGCTTGCGCAGCTGAATCATGCATCAACACGATGCAAACAGCCCTATTCTAGCTTCGGTCGCTCGCCAGCGCCAGTGCATACACAGAGCCTGCGCCCGCCTTTTTCAGCACGGCGGCGCAAGACGTGAGCGTCGCCCCCGTCGTCAGGATGTCGTCGAGCAGCACGATGCTTTTCCCCGCGATTTCTCCCGCGCCGCCTTTCCCCGCCTCGGCGAGGGAGAACGCGCCGCGCACGTTGTCCGTCCGCTCCTTCTCGCCGAGTCCGTACTGCGGCGCGGTCGAGCGCGTCCGCTGAAGCAAGGGGCGCGCGGGGATGCCCTTCGCCTTGAGCCAAGCGGCGAAGATCAGCTCGGCCTGATTGAAGCCGCGCTTCTTCTCGCGTGCTTCATGGAGCGGCACATAGACGGCAAGATCGACGGCGAGAAATTGCTCCGGCAGTTTCGCCGCCGCCAGAGCCGCGTGGATATAGGGCAGGACACCGCGCCTGCCGCGATACTTGAGGTCACGAACGAGCGTGCCGAGCGCGCCGCCGTAGAAGCCGACCGCCCACGCATCATCGAGCGCGGCGAGCGCTTCTGCCGAAAGTGCGAGGCGATGCGGTCGCACCGTGCGCGAAAGGCAGGGCGCGCACCAGCCGCCGCGTCTCTCGCAGTAAGCGCCGCAAGCCGGGCAGCGTGCGGGAAAGACGACGGAAGATACGGCGTCCGCCAGGGCGGCGAGCCACGCTGCGCCCCTCACGAGAGCAGCGGACTCTCGCCGCCCGCGCCCGCGAGTCTCTCGGCGAGCAATGTGTAGCGCCTGCGCGTCCTGTCGTTCGATACCGCCGTGAAGACAGCCGCCTTCGAGCCGAGCAGCACGACCTTTTTCTTCGCACGCGTCACCGCCGTATAGAGGAGATTGCGCTGCAGCATGATGTGATGCGCGGCGACGAGCGGCAAGACGATCACAGGGTACTCACTGCCCTGGCTCTTGTGCACGCTCATGGCGTAGGCGAGCGTGAGCATCATGAGTTCGTTCGGCTCGTAGTCCGCCGTCAGCTCCTCGGAATAGCGCACCTTGACGCCGTCCGCCGACACCTCGCGGATGAAGCCAATGTCGCCGTTGAATACGCCCTTCGTGTAGTCGTTCTTCGTCTGCATGACCTTGTCGCCGACCCGGAATGTGAGCGTGCTGTTACGAAACTCCGCCTTTTCGGGCGCGGGCGGGTTGAGCGCCGCCTGCAGGAGGCGGTTCAGATTGTCGACGCCGCACGGCGTGCGGTGCATGGGCGACAATACCTGCACATCCTCCAAAGCGTTGAATCCCTCGCGCGGCAGTTCCTCGCGGCACAGCGCGACGATGCGCCGCGCCGCCGCCTCCTCATCGGGCATCTCCAGGAACTCGAAATCGCCGCCCGCAGTGAACTGCGGCATGCGCCCGCGATTGATCGCGTGCGCGTTCAGGACGATCGTTCCCTCGCCGCTCTGGCGAAAGACTTCCTTCAAGCGCACGCTCGGCACAGCGCCCGAGCGCAGGATGTCCTTGAGGACAGAGCCGGGACCGACGGCAGGAAGCTGGTCGACATCGCCGACGAATATGACGCGTGCGCCCTCGGGCACGGCTTCGAGGAAATGCTCCATGAGCACGATGTCCATCATCGACACCTCGTCGAGGATGATAGCGTCGGCGTCCAGAGGATCGTCCGCGTCCTTCTCGAATACGGGCGAGCCGTCGGCCTCTATGCCGCCCTGTGCGCCCAGAAGCCGATGCACCGTCTCCGCCTTGCGCCCCGTCGCCTCTGCGAGCCGCTTCGCTGCGCGTCCCGTCGGTGCGCCGAGGAGCACGGAGAGCCCCTGGCTCTCAAGAACTGCGATCATGCCGCGCACGACCGTCGTCTTGCCCGTGCCCGGGCCGCCCGTCAGCACGAAGACCGCATGGTCGAGCACGGCGGCGACAGCCTGCTGCTGCTCTGCGGCGAGCGTGATGCCCGCCGCCCGCTCCCAGTCGGCGACGATGGCTGCCGCCTTTTCTGCGGGCAGCACGGCGGCCTTCTGCTGCAGGAAGAAAAGCATCTGCGCCGTGCGCTTCTCCGCGCGGTAGAGCCACGGCGGATAGATGAGCGTCTCCGCGCCGACCTCCTCGAAGGCGAGCCTTTCGGCGGCCAAGGCTTCCTTCAAGACCTCGCGCACCTCCTCCGTCGGCGTGCCGAGAAGCTTCGCCGCACGCTCCGTCAAAGCGGGCGCAGGGATGCAGCAATGCCCCTGCTGGGAGACGGTGAGGAGCGCGTGGCCTAGCCCTGCCTCGATGCGTTCCTTGCTGTCCTCGGCGATTCCTGCGCTCTTGGCAATCGCATCCGCCGTCAAAAAGCCGATGCCGGCGACGTCGCGTGCCAGACGGTACGGATGCTTCTCCATGACCTCGATGGCAAAGGAGCTGTACGTCTCGAAGATGCGTGCGGCGTACGCGCCCGAAACGCCGTGCATTTCGAGCCACAGCATGATCTCTCTGAGCTCCTCCTTCTCCATGTAGGAAGCGTGGATCTTCGCCGCCGTCTTCTTGCCGACGCCCGCGACCTCGGTGAGGCGCGAGGGCTTCTTCTCGATGATCTCAAGCGTCTCCTTGCCGAACTTCTGCACGAGGCGGTGCGCCATCGCCTCGCCGATGCCCGCGATCGCGCCCGACGCGAGGAAGCGCTCGATGCCCGCGAGACTCGTCGGCGCAGAAACGCGAAGCGTCGCCGCCTTGAACTGCTCGCCGAAGCGCGGGTGCTGCACCCACTCGCCCGAAAGCGCAATCTCCTGCCCCACGAGCGGTGCGGGCGCGTTCGCCGTCACCGTCACGAGTCCGCGCCGCCCCGATGGCCGCAGGCGAAAGACCGTGAAGCCCCCCTCGGGCGCGGCAAAGACGACGCTTTGTGCCGTCCCTTCGAGCGTTTCCATGCTGCACCTCCTGCCACTTGGCGGCTCTTTTCCTTCCTGCGCTTCGCTCCGCGCAAAGGCTCAGTCTCGCCGCGGGCATTTCCCTAGTCGGCGAGCGCTTCCCAACGCGCGTAGCGCTCCTCGATCTCCTGCTCCTTCGCCGCATACAATTCGGCGATTTCCGCGCTCTTTTCGGGATCGCCCTGCACCTCGGGCCGATTCATCTCGAACTCCAATCCCTTGAGTTCCGCCTCCGCCATGGCGATCTCCGCCTCGGCGCGTGCGAGCATCTCGGTGCGCTTGGCGTCCGACAGAGACGCGAGGCGGCGCTGCTCCTGCTCCTTGCGGGCGGCGCTTTCCTCTGCCGTCTTAGAAGCATCCGTACCGCGAGCCGCGCCTGCGGCAGCGCCCGCCTGCGTCGGCGACACATCCGACGCCGCACCTGCCGCCCGCCGCATAGCGGAAGCCGCGCTCTTTTTTGCCGCCTTTTTCGCGCCGCCCGCCCTTTCCTCGGCGGCTTCGGCGGCTTCCTTCTCCTCGATTTCCTTCTTCATGCGGTAGTAGCTGTAGTTTCCCTCGTACTCGCGCAAACTTCCCGCTGCAAGCTCCGCCGTCGTGTTCGCGACCTTGTCGAGGAAGTAGCGGTCATGCGAGACGACGACGAACGTGCCGGGAAATGCCATCAGCGCCTCTTCGACCGCTTCGCGCGCAGGAATGTCGAGATGGTTCGTCGGCTCGTCGAGCACGAGGAAGTTTGCGCCCGTGAGCATGAGCTTGAGGAACGCCAGACGCGCCTGCTCGCCGCCCGAGAGATCGCCGATGCGGCGAAAGACCTCGTCGCCGTGGAAGAGGAACGCGCCGAGGTACTTGCGCGCCTCGTCCTCTGCGATGCCGAAATCGTAGTTGAGTTCGCCGACCAAGGTATTCTCAGGATTCAGCCCCTCATGCTGCTGCGAGAAATAGCCGATCTTCACGCGGCTGCCGATCTTCACGCGCCCTGTCTGCGCCGCAAGCTCTCCCAGAAGCACGCGCAGGAGCGTCGTCTTGCCCGCGCCGTTCGGGCCGACGATGGCGATGCCGTCGCCCTTGCGGACGAGCAAGGAGAGATGCGAAAACACGGCGCGGCTGCCAAAAGCGAAGGTCACATCCTCCAATTCCGCCACGCGGTCGGCGCACTCAGCGGGCGGATGAAAGGCGAAGTAGCTGAAGCTCGCCTTCTCCGCCGGCAGCACGATGCGTTCCATACGGCGCAGCTGGCTCTCACGCCCGCGCGCCTGCTTCGCCTTGATGCCCGCGCGGTAGCGGCGGATGTACTCCTCCGTGCGCTTGATGTGCTCCTGCTGCTTCTCGTAGGCGGCGAGCAGCGACTTCTGCCGCTCGGCGTGCACCTTCTGGAAGTAACTGTAATTTCCCGCGTATGCGGTCACCGTGCCGCCCGAAAGATCGAGGATGTGCGTCGCCACGCGGTCGAGGAAGAAGCGGTCGTGCGAGATGATGATGACGCCGCCCGCATACTCTGAGAGGAAGTCTTCGAGCCACTCGATCATCTTGATGTCGAGATGGTTCGTCGGCTCATCGAGAAAAAGGAAATCCGGCTCGCGCAGCAGCGCCTTCGCGAGGCATATTCGCGTCCTCTGCCCGCCCGAGAAGTGATGCACATCCTTCTCGAAGTCCTCCGCCGTGAAGCCCAGGCCAAAGGCGACGCGGCGGATGCGGCTCTCGAACGAATAGCCGCCGAGCCGCTCGAACTCGTCGACGACGCGCCCGTAGAGTGCGAGCTTTTCCTCGCTCGATGCAGCGGCGATCTCCTTTTCCAGCGCACGCTTCTTCTCACCGAGGTCGATGACGTCGGCAAAGGCACGACGAAACTCCTCGTAGAGCGTGCCCTCGCCGAACGCCGCCTGCTGCTCGACGTAGCCGATCGCCGCGCCGTCGTCGAGCTGCACCGTTCCTGCATCCGCCTCCTCCTCGCCCAGGAGGCAGCGCATCAAGGTCGTCTTGCCCGCGCCGTTCGCGCCGACAAGACCCGCGCGTTCGCCGCGGCGCACCTCAAAGGTCACATCATGGAAAATCTCTTTCACGCCAAATGATTTGGCAAGCCCGACTGCCTTCACCTGAAACTCCCTTTTCTAACGGAATCTCTGATAAATTCAGCCACCCATCTTTGCACATCCGGGAGACTTCATTTTATCAGCGCTTCCTTTATTTCATCCGTGCTTTCCTGACAACAATAATTTGCAAAATAACTTTATCGCTTCACATAATCCCTGCCAATGTTCACGAGCGCTTCGTCCTTCGCGCCGCCCTCCATGAGGATGCACGGAAACGGCATGCCGTAGAAGAGATCTACCGTCCTGCCGCCCGCCGTGATCGTCGTCTGCGCTCGGTCGCTCCTCTTGCCCGTCTCGACGTTGCGGATGACGAAGCCCTTCGCCTGCAGGATCGCCGCGACCTCCGCGCCCGCGCCCGTGATGCCGCTCGAATTGACGACCGTGACGGCGACTGCACTCGGTGCGGGTGGCTTCGTCGGTTCTTCCTTCTTCTTTGCTGCACTCTCGCCCGCCGCTTTTTCACCCGACTGCGACCCGGCATCGTCAAAGCGGAAGCCCTCGGGCATCTCCTCCTTGTACTTCGCTGCATAGCTCTCAGCGCGCTCCGCCGCCTCGCCCGCAAACGGTACGCCCGCCGCGCGCGCCGCCATGCGGCGGATCTCCATGATGTCGGGAATCCAGTAGCTGACGCCCTTGAACCAAGCGGGATTGCCCGGCGCCATCTCCGCCGTCAGCCCGTCTTCCTGCACCTTCTTCATGATCTGCAGGAACTTGATCATGTCGCTCGTGTCGAGGTCGGTCTTGACGCTCTTCGCCACTTCGCTCACGATCTCGGGCAGCTTCGCGAAGATCTCGGGCGAGGTCACCTTCTGCAGAACCGCACGCATGAAGCGCTGTTGGCGGCGAATGCGCCCTATGTCGCCCTCCATGTCACGATAGCGCACATACTCGATCGCCTTCTCGCCCGTCATGTGCTGCATGCCCGGGTAGATGTCGATGACGAGTCCGCCGTCGTCATCCCAAGGATCTTCGTAGTACATGCGCTTCTCCACGTCGATGTCGATGCCGTCCAAGGCGTCGATGATGCGCTCGAAGGCATGCACGTCGATGAGGATATAATAGTCCATCGGCACGTCTAGCAGCTGCTCAAGCGTCTTCTTCGTCAGCGCATAGCCGCCGTAGGCGTAGGCAGCATTGATCTTGTCGTAGCCCGCCCCCTCGATGGCGACGCGCGTATCGCGCGGAATCGAAAGCAGCGAAGCCGTCCCCTTCTCGGGATCGACCGTCGCGACCATCAAAGTGTCGCTTCGCCCCACATCGTCCTTTCGCTCATCGACGCCCAAGATCATCACGTGGATCTCGGAACTTCCTGCGATCATGCCGTCCGCCGTCGTGCGGCGCACGAGGCCGCCGCCGAAAAAATGCGCCGCAGCCGCCGCGACCGCGGCGACGAGCAAGACGGCGACGAGGATCCCGATGCGCCGATAACTGCGCTTCTGCTCCAAAACTTCCCCTGCTTTCCTTATCGAATACAGACAGCTGCCGCCGCCTGCCTTCATACTCATATAGTTCAATACAGCAGTATAGCAAAAAAAGCCCGAAGCCGCAATAAAAGGGCGCAAGAGGAGAAATGTTGACCAATTATCAATTAATTGCTATAATGAATCCAAAAGTCCAAATTATGCAAAAGTCTTGGGTGGTTAGTCCTAAAAGGAGGAGAATAATGTTCAACAAAAAATCTTCGCGCCATTCGCTGGCGCTTTTCGTCGCCCTCGCCCTCGGCAGCGGCACGCTTCTCACACCATCAGCGGCAGGCGCTGCCGATGTCAGCGGGCAGAATGTAGCGATTGACGATGCACATGCACCGAGCGACAACGCCGAACATCCCGGAGGCGGGCCAGCCTTCGGCACGGCAGCAGGCTTTATCAAGGAGGAAGCCAACAGCGGCAACGTGACAAGCAATACGCTGACATTCAAAAATATACACTATACGAAACAACTCTACGGCGGCCTTACGTTCGGCACAGGCAATGTGACAGGCAACCGTGTCATCGTCAATTCGGCAACGGGAACGTTTTTTTCCAACACCGACGGAATCTTTGGCGGTGCCGCGAACGGCGGCGGCAATGTAGAGGACAACCATGCCGTATTCAACGGCAATCAGCTCAACGGCGACTTAGTCGGCGGCATGACGAAAGGCACCGGCACAGGAATCGTCAAGGACAATACAGCACTCCTCAAGAGCGGCAATGCAACTACCGTCTACGGCGGCATAGCAGCAGCCGGAACGAACGGCGACGTGCTCCATAATCAAGCGACGATCGAAAATGGTCATACGGGAATGGTCTACGGCGGCTATGCCGATGAAAACGGCAATGTAAAAAACAACATTGTCACCATCAAGGGCGGCATCATGACGGGCGTCGAAGGCGGTCATTCCGACGGTACAGGCGAGGTATCCGGCAATACGGTCAACCTCGGCGACGGCACGAGCGCCATGGCGGCAGGCTACGCGATCAACGGCACGATTTACGGCGGTCGCAACGATAGTCACCCTGACAAAGTGTCGAACAACACGCTCAACGTCAATACCAATGCCGTAGCGCACAACATTAAAAACTTCTCGACGATTAACTTCAATTTCAACGCCCATACGAATGCGGCCTCTTCCCTGCT
The DNA here is from genome assembly GCF_000292955.1 of Selenomonas sp. CM52. Classification (NCBI taxonomy): domain Bacteria; kingdom Bacillati; phylum Bacillota; class Negativicutes; order Selenomonadales; family Selenomonadaceae; genus Selenomonas; species Selenomonas sp. CM52. The sequence continues at coordinate 21,248 of NZ_ALNM01000001.1, read as the reverse complement.
CACCTTAAGCGACAGCGCAGGGACACAGATTGCAAGCCTTGAGCAAATCCATCTGTCGGGTGCACCGCTCGACAAGAGCGAGGGCACGCTGATCGAGAACACGCACGGCATCACGGTCGCCAACTACAGCGGTGCAGTATCGCGCACGATGGAAAAGACGGAAAGCATCATCGATCGCGACGGCACGAACAAGATCGGCTATAAATACTACCAGTTCAAAGGCTCAACCGAGGCAAAAAGTGACAGTACAGCAATCTGGGGCGGTCGCTCCATCCTCGGCAACACGACAACAGGCAATGAAGTCACTGTGAGCGGCAATCATCTCCCACGTTCAGCCTATGGCGGCTTGACAAGCGGTACAGGCTCGACAGCAACGGGAGAGAACGCAACGACCCACAGCATGAACAACAAGATTACGCTTACGGGAACAAGCACTAACGTCCATCACATGAGCGGCGGTATGACGCTCTCGGCAGGCGGCAATGCAATAGGCAACCATGCAATATTGAACGCCGGCACCGTGCACGGACAAATACATGGAGGCACCGCCGTTAGCGGCAATGCCACAGGCAACTTTGTCGATATCAACGGCGGTACGGTAATCAGCATAACTGTCGGAGGCGCAGCCAATGGTTCAGGCAAATCTGCGAAGAATATTGTCAAACTCACAGGCGGCTCAGCGCTAGATGTCTATGGCGGTCACTCGCATGGCGGTGACACCGAGGGCAACTCCGTCGAAATCAGCGGCGGCACAGCGCGATCCATCTATGGCGGCGAATCCGGCGGTACGGGCAAGGCAACGGAAAACACCGTCACGCTCAAAGGCGGCACGCTGAGCGGTGATATTTTTGGCGGCATCGCCGCAAACGGAGATGCCGTAAAGAACCATGTCAACATCGAGGGCGGCTCCACATCGGGCCATGATGCCTACGGCGGCTGGTCGACGAGCGGCAACGCGACGGGCAACACCGTAAACATCACGGGCGGCTCGGTGCGTGATGTTTACGGCGGACGCGCGGCAAGCGGCAACGCGACGAAAAATATCGTCAGCCTCGCCAATGCCACGGTCAATTCCATCACAGGCGGCGATGGCACAACGACGAACAACAATACCGTCAAACTCAAGGGCAACACACAAGTCACAGGCGCACTCAAAGGCGGCACCGCTGCAAACGGCACGGGCAACACGCTCAATGTCACAGGAACAAACAATAAAGCGGGCAGCATCTCGGGCTTCCAGAAGCTGACCTTCGATACGACGAACACCGATGCGAATCCCATGCTCAAAGTCACGGGCGGCGCGGCGGCCGATGTCGATTGGACGACCCTCACAGCGACGGGCGCGGCAAGCGAGACGCCAAAGACGCTCATGGAAAATGTCACTGGCATCAACACCAACGGGCGCACGGGCGACGCCGTGAAATCCGAGCTGAACACTGACGCCACGATGGAGACAAACATTGATGTCGTCAAGTCGGGCGACAAAGTCACCGCCCTGACCTACGAGGGCTATACCTTCAAAGGCTCGACGAAAACGACGACCTACGGCGCAGATACATGGGCAGGCCGCTCCAAGGCGGGCAACACGACGCAGGACAACAAGCTCACGCTCAGCGATGCCAGCAAGACCTACGCGAACGTCTACGGCGGCTGGACGAGCGGCACAGGCACGAAAGCCGCAGCCGACAAACAGAACAACAGCCTGAACAACACCGTCGACTACACGGCGGGCACAGTCACAGGCACGCTCTACGGCGGCTACGCCGCAAACGGCGAGGCCTCGGGCAACACCGTGAACCTCGGCACAGTCACGACCGCCGCCAACATCTACGGCGGATTCGGCGCAGTGACGAAGAACAACACGATCAACCTCAAGGACGCACGCGTCACAGGCACGGTCTATGGAGGCTCTGCTGCAAACGGCACGGGCAACACGCTCGCCGTCTACAAGCCATCCGAAGTGCACGACTTCGCAGGCATCCAGAACCTCCACTTCTACACCGACGAGATGGCGGCGGGCGCGGCGACACCCATGCTCAAGCTCGGCACGGCGACGAAGGACATCCGTGGCCTGAACATCGGCGTCGCCAGAAGCGGTGCCGCGCCGAAACTCATCAAGGGCGACAAGATCCTGCTCATGAAGACCGCGGGCGGCGCACTCACGACGGACGCCGCGATTCAGAACAAGGTCGAAGGAATGCAGGGCGTATCGCGCCGCTACGAGTACGAGATCAAGCAGGAAGCGGCGGGCGAGCTGACGGCGACCGTCACCAAGGCGGGCTTTGCCGAGCAGGCAAAATCCCTCGTCGAAACGCGTGCAGGACTCGCCAGCTTCGTCAACCAAGGCGCCGACTACCTCGTGCAGGACGGCCTTGCCGCCGCCCAGATGTCCGTCAGCGCAAGTACCTCTGACAAAGGCAAGAACGCCCAGCGCAAGGCGACCGCCTCCGACGGCGCAGCCTACCAGCTCTGGGCAGGGGCAGGCGCGAACAGTATGCGAGCGGAAAGCGGCTCCTACGTCGACTCCAAGGGCTGGAACCTCGGCGTTGGCTGGGCGCGTGAGGATGTTCAGAAGGACGGCGCGAAGGTTCTCTTCAGCCCCTTCGTCGAATACGGCCGCGGCACCTACGACTCCTACCTCGACGACGGCACGCACGGCAACGGCAAGATCAGCTATATCGGCGCAGGCATCCTCGGCAAGCTCACGCAAAAAGACGGTCTCTGGCTCGAAGGATCTCTGCGTGCAGGCCGCGCCAAGAGCGACTACAGCGCCAACCTCGGCGGCACGGCGGCGAGCTACGACGGCTCGAACACCTATTACGGCGCGCACCTCGGCGCAGGCAAGACCTTCGCGATCAAGGAGTACTCTTCCATCGACGCCTATGCACGCTACTTCTGGTCGCACCAGAACAGCATGACGGCAACACTCAACACGGGCGACCGCTACGAATTCGGCAGCGTCAACTCGCAGCGCCTGCGCCTCGGGTTGCGCTACAGCCTCAAGGACAAGACGACGGGCGAATTCTACGCAGGCCTCGCCTGGGAACATGAATTCGCAGGCAAGGCGGGCGCGACCTACCAAGGCGACGCCGCACCCAGCCCCTCGCTCAAAGGCTCAAGCACCATGCTCGAACTCGGCTACCGCTTCATGCCTGCGAACAGCCGCGTGAGCTACGACCTCCACCTCAATGGCTGGCAGGGCAAGCGCAAGGGCATCACGGGCGGCGCATCCGTCAAGTGGACGTTCTGACAAAACAGCAAACATGATGCAGCACTAGGAAAAAACAAACAGCTAGAAGGGCAGTCCCTCTCGACCCCCGTCGAGAGACTGCCCTTCTTATATTTCCATATAGGAAAGAACGCCTTGCGCCGCACTTTTCCCTTATTGACAAGCGCCCCTTCTTCCCAAAAATTAGAGGATTCTCACCCATTTCACTTCCGTCTTAAATTGACAATTCACCTATATCGATGCTAAGATACTCATGTATTTTAAAAATGAAAACATAAATATTATTTATGTTTTCATTCTGCGGAGAATCAATACCGCCGTTCGTTAACTTCTATCATCATGAAGAGGTGTTTATTTTGAAAAAGACCAAAATCCTTTCCGCCCTTGTCGGCGCTGCTATGCTCGCCACTGCCGTCCCCGCCTCTGCTCATGGCGTCTGGTTCGCACCGCGTCTGGATCAGACCCAGCTCGTCCTCGGCGAAGGTTACAAAGACAATGCTTATGACCCAAAGGATGTCACGATGCTTGTCGGCTTCGATAAAACCTATACGCGGGTTCCTCTCGAAATCATTGACGGCGGCAATCACATCACGATCAATCCGTCTCAAAACGTTTCCGTCGCTGTCGTCTATTTTGACTACGGCTATTGGTCGAAAGGGCCGGACGGCAAATACGTCAACAAGCCAATGGATCAAGTCCCCGGCTCGACCATAGGCACGCATGCCATCAAATACAGCGTCAATTATCTTAAAGGCGTCGACAAGGTGGCTCCCTTGCCGGATCTGCCGTACCAGATCGTTCCTCTGAAGGATCCCACCAAGCTCAACGTCGGCGATTATCTGCCCGTACAGGTACTGCACAACGGTCAGCCGCTGCCAAACGCTGAAATCATCCCCGACGTCGTCAATCACCACACCGTGACAATGACTACAGACAAGGACGGCAAAGCCAATGTTCTCGTCGCCAACGGCAGCATCAATGTCATCGGTCTCGAACTCGCAGAGGATTATCCGCAGTCCGACGGCAAAGCGACACGCGATAAGATCTTCAGCAGTCTGAGCTTCATGATTTATCCGCCGGAAGACGACTGATCTGAGGCAGCCATAGGTACGAATACGGGATTTCATAAGCGAAAGCCCGCCCATTTCCTTGAATGCCAGTCAAAATTCTTACTCAGACGAAGCATGTTTGAGTAAGAATTTTGGCCGCATGGAAAAGGGCGGGCTTTTTTAGTGTGAAAGTTCGAGAAGTCAAGCCGAAAGCGCAGACCACTGCCCCTTCCTGTCGATTGACGCGTCGCTTCAGCGCGGCGCGTACATGATGACGGCGACACCCGCGAGCGCGATGGCGCTGCCGATGATGTCGAAGCGATCAGGCGCGATACCGTCGATGCGCCAACCCCAGAGAAGTGACAGCACGATAAAGACGCCGCCGTAAGCGGCATAGACGCGCCCGAAACTGCCCTCGGGCTGCAGCGTCGGCACGACGCCGTAAAGGATCAGGATGACCGCGCCGAAAAAAGCATACCAAAGACTCGCGCCGTTTCGCAGCCACTGCCAGATCAGATAGCCTCCGCCGATCTCGAACAATCCGGCCAGAAGGAAATACGCAAGAGATTTCAACACAAGCATGATTCTGCCTCCTATTCTAGGGAATCACTGATAAATTCAGCGCTTCCCCAGGGAAAGATTCTCTCTGCCGACTCCCTTTCCCTGCCCGACGATTCCCTTTGCTGCGGACAGGAAGGCGGCCTCCCCTGTTCATACCCCCACAAGAAATGGCAGGAAATCATCAAGATATGCCAGTAATCTTTCCATAAAACAACAACATCTAGTTTTTCAGGCGAAAATCCAGCATTTTTCATTTGCCAACAGATACTCTTTATCCTATAATAGACGCTAGCTTTTTAAAACGAACACATATTGTAGGAGGCACATCATTGGAAAAGTGGTTTGACACGGAAATCGGCAGGAACATCCTGCAGGCAAAATATTATCATGCGGGAGAGACGGAGCCGCACGAGTTCATCGAGCGCGTGGCGGGCATCTTCTCGCCCGAGGTGCGCGAAAAAATGCGCGCTTACCTTGAGGACGGCGCACTCTCGCCTGCGGGGCGCACGCTCTACGCAGCGGGCGCGAAAGGAAAGTTCAAGAGCAGCCTATCGAACTGCTACATCATGCCGTCGCCGACGGACGACATCGAGTCCATCTTCACCGTCAACCAGCAGATCGCCAAGATCTTCTCCTACGGCGGCGGCATCGGCGTCAACATCAGCGGCCTGCGCCCCAAGGACAGCCGCGTGAACAACGTCGCGCGCAGCTCGACGGGAGCCGTATCCTTCCTCAAGATCTTCAACACGACGGGCGAAGTCATCAGCCAGAACGGCAGGCGCGGCGCGATGCTCGTCGCGCTCGACTCGGAGCACCCCGACATCTACGAATTCCTGCACATGAAGCAAGAGAACGAGAAACTCGCCTCGATGAACCTCTCAATCCTCTTCTCCGACGCCTTCATGCAGGCCGTCATCGACGATGCCGAATACGAACTGACCTTCGACGTCGAAGCGACGGGCGAAAAGATCCGCCGGACGATCCGCGCCGCCGAATTCTTCGATGAATACTGTCAGACGCAGTGGGACTGGGGCGATCCCGGCGCACTCTTCAAGGACAGGCTCAACGACTACACGCTGCTCTCGGGCTACGACGAATACAAGATCGAGGTCACGAACCCCTGCGGCGAGTTCGGCGGCAATGCCTACAACTCATGCAACCTCATGAGCCTCAACCTCTATTCCTTCATCGAGGACAAGTTCGGCGATGCGCCGCATCTTGCAGAAGAGGAGTTCCGCGCCGCTGTCCGGACGGCCGTGCGTGCGCTCGACGAAGTGCTCGACTACGGCTTCGACACGCAGCCTTTGGAAGAAAACCGTCAGTGCATCCGCGATTGGCGCAGCGTCGGACTCGGGCTCTTCGGCGTCGCCGACGCTTTCGTCGCCATGAAGCTCGCCTACGGCAGCCGCGAGAGCTGCGACTTCATCCAAGGCGTGCTGCGCAATATGTTCACGGAAGCCGCACGCACTTCCGCCGCTCTCGCCAAGGAAAAGGGGACCTTCGGCAAATACGACTGGGAAAAGACGAAGAAATCGCCGCTCATCCAACGTCTCGCCGAGGAAGCGCCCGAGGTCTACGCCGAGATCAAAGAGTACGGCCTTAGAAACGGCACGCTTCTTTCCATCGCGCCGACGGGCACGATCTCGCTCCTCATGGGCGTATTCTCGGGTGGCTGCGAGCCTCTCTATCAGATCAGCTACGAGCGCACGACGCACAAGATGGAGGAAGGAAGCGGCTCCTTCCGCGTCTACGCACACTCCGTCAGCGATCTGCTCGACTATCACAAGCTGCCGCACGACCTCACGAACGAGGACATCAAGAAGCGTTTCCCGTGGGTCATAGAGAGCCACGACGTGCCCTACCTGCACCGCGTCGAACTGCAGGCGGCCATGCAGAAGTACGTCGACAACTCCATCTCCTCGACGGTGAACTTGAAGCATGCGGCGACGCCCGCCGACATCAAGAACATCTACCTCGCAGCATGGAAATCGCGCTGCAAGGGCATCACGGTCTTCCGCGACGGCTGCAAGCGCGGCAACATCCTCGGCGTCAAGGAAGCCGCCGAGCAGGAGATCGCCTACGACACCGTGCGTCCACGCCGCCGCGACAACATCGCGCGGCTTGAAGGTGTGACGCTCCTTCGTCATACGTCGTGCGTCGACAAGATGTACATCACCGTCAACAAGACCTCCGACGGCGACGTCTTCGAGCTTTTCACAAACACCTCGGGCGGCTGCCAGTCAAACATCGCGACCATCACGCGCCTGACCTCTCTCGCACTGCGCTCGGGCGTGCGCGTCAAGGACATCATCAAGCAGCTGACCGTCAGCCGCTGCTCCGCCTGCCAAGCCCTGATCCGCAGCGGACGCAAGGACATCTCGCTCTCGTGCGGCAGCGCCATCGGCACGGCTCTCGCCGAAATCTACAACGAATGCCAAAAGGACGAGACTGCAAAGTACAAGGACAAGAGCGACGACAAGGCAATCAACAAAGAATGCCCCGAATGCAAGCGCCACACCCTGCGCCCCGAAGGCAACTGCGTGACCTGTACCTATTGCGGCTGGTCGAAATGTGAATAAGACCCTGAACAAGAACAGCACCTCGCTGTGATGCCGCGCCAAAGCAAAGGCGACATAAAAAGCCCGCCCTTTCCCCATACATGCAGGGGAAGGAGCGGGCTTTTACTTCTATGCCTTCGGCTCGATCACGCCGTTCTGATAGGCGATGAGCAAGTTGTAGAGGTCGGCGATCTCTTCCTGGATGTCCTTGCCCTCGTCCGTGTCGCCGAGCGTCGTAAGCTTCGTCTGCAGTTCGACCGTCTCGGAGACGGATTCGATGTCCTTGTTCTCCTTCAGCGCCTGGCGCACATCGGCGACCTGCTGGTGCATGAGGAGCCGGAAGCCGCGCGAGTTGGAGATGAGCGTGAAGCCCGAGATGCCCGTTTTCTTGTGGTACGCCTGGCAGAAGCCGCCGTCGATGATGATGGCCTTGCCGTGCGCCTTGACGGGCGTTTCGCCCTTCTTGACCTTGACGGGAACATGGCCGTTGATGATGTGCCCGCTCTCGGGCAGGCCGAATTCTGCGAGGATGGAGCGGCAGAAATCCTCGTCGTCCAGCAGGCGGTAGTAGGGATCGGCCGGCTCCTTCCATGTGCTCTCGTCCTCTAGGAGCGAGCGCTCGAAGGTCTTGACCTCGCGTCCCGAGCACGGCGACGTCCTGCCGCACCACAGGAACCACATGAAGTCGAGATCTTCCTGCGCCCGGAAGAGGTAGGCACGGCGCGCGCGGCGGTCGGCGTAATCGAAGTAGGCGCGTCCCTTGTAAGCCTTGCCGTCGAAGATGACGTCGCGAAGCGAGCCGTCCTCGTTGACGGGAACGCAGCCGTGGTAAAGAAGGTTGCCATTGCAGCACTTGTAGAGACTGCCCTTCTTGTAGAGGAAGTCGACGTGCTTCTGCAGCATCTCGCTCTCCGTGAAGTACGATTTGAGGTCGGCGATGATGCGCTCCTCCTCCTCCGAGAGCGCGAACGGATCTTTCGGATCGATCGTCGGGAAGTAGGCGCTCTCCAGCTCGTAGCGGCGGTCGCCGAGCATGACGTAGGAGGAGTTGTAATTGATCTTGTCGAGGAGACGGCGGCTCTCCATCTCGAAGTCGGGATTCCTTGCGATGAGCTGGCCTTCGAGCTTCAGCATGATCATCGTGATCGCCTTCTCCGAGGCGCGTATGGCATTGGAATCGGGATAGATGCGCGTCGAAAAGAGCGACAGGGGACGCAGGCTGATGCCGTAGCCGCGCTCTAAGACGTCGGTGTTGTGGTAGCGCAAGCTGTTTCTCACGACGCCCGCGATGCAGACCTCACTGCCCGCTGCCGCGCCCATCCACATGACGTCGTGGTTGCCCCACTCGACGTCGATATCGTGGTAGTCGAGGATCATGTTGAGAATCGCGTCGGGACGGCTGCCGCGGTCGAAGAAGTCGCCGACGATGTGCAGATGATCGACGGCGAGACGCTTGACGAGCACGCAGAACGCTTCGATGAAGCCTGCGCCGCTGTCGATCTGCACGATGGTCGCGAGGAGGCGGCGATGGTACTGCGCCTGCGCCGTGTCCTCCTCGGGGCGCGTGTAAAGAAGCTCGACGATGACGGACTCATAGCGCTTGGGGATGAAGCCGCGCACCTTCGCCGCCGGGTACTTGTAGCTCATGAGCTTCGACAGCTCCAAGAGCCGCGCGAGGTTCTCACGATACCAGGCGGGCGTGTCCTTGCGCTCGGCGTGCATGCGCTCGATCTTTTCCTTCGGGTAGTAGATGAGCGTGCAGAACTCCGCCTTCTCTTCGTCCGTCATGCGGTCAGCAAAGACGTATTCGACCTTCTCGCGAATGACGCCCGAGCAGTTGTTCAAGATGTGGAAGAACGACTCGTACTCGCCGTGCAGATCGCTCATGAAATGCTCAATGCCCTTGGGCAGACCGAGCTGCGCCTGCAGGGAGATGAGCCTTTCGTAGACGGATTCCAGCGTCGGGTACTTCTCGGCGAGAAGCCCCAAGAGCTTGTTCTTCTTCTGCGTGCCCTGTTCCATCGTGATCCCCTCCAATGTGACCTCTTCTCCTATGCCTATAGACTTCCCCGCAAGCAAGGCGCTTTCCTTCTTGCCTGCGGCGGTGCAAAAATAAATTTCTCCTATAAATATAAATTCATAAAATCAATCGTCCGATTCCATAAAAGAAAAGGACGAGGACAAGCGCGAGGGCGTACTCGCCGAATGAGCCGACGCGGAAGAGGCGCACGCCGACCTTCTTCTTCGGATGAAGGAACGGCACCTTGCCGCAAAGCGCATCCTCGGCGATATGAAAGAGTGCGCCGAGGAGGATGAAACGCCCCGCGAGAATGAGAGAGCGCGCGTCCTCACCCAGTTCCTCGCCGACAGCGCCCAGAGCGAGAAAGCCGAGGATGTAGAGGAGCGGCCAGTGCGACCAGCCGCGATGGGAGAGGAGTCCCGCCCACGGCAGGCGCACGCCGCCGCCCTTGCCCTCGATCCAATCGGGAAGCACCGCGCCCGCCATGGCGCATGCCGTCGGCACGAGAGCGCCCGTCAGCGTATAGACCGCCATACCCGTCACAACCTCATGGCTGACCCATTTCATGCCCGCACCTCCTGCTTTCGTTGACATATATGCTATAATAGGACGATAAGGAGAATTTCTATGGACGATTATACTTGGCGGCTGCAGCTGCGCGCCCGAAAGATCAGCTCATACAATCGCACGCTCACGATGCTCGTCATCGTCTTCTTCGCGCTTGCCGTCGGCTCCGTGCTCTGGTACTTCTTCATCCACGCGAGAAGCCCCGAATACGCGCTTGCCGAGATTCAAGAAGCGGCGGAGAAGCACGACGCCGAAAAATTCGAGCGCTACGTCAATGTCAGCCTGAGCATGGGCAGAATCTATGACGATCTCACGCGCAGTCTCTTCGCCGCCGACACTTCCCTGACGAGCGACGAGCGCACGGAAGCCGTGCGTTTCTACCAACTCATCAAGCCGCAGGTCACGGCGGGGATGCGCACGACGCTCACAGGCCGCATCGAGACGGGCGAATGGCAGAAGCCCGGCGGCCTCCTGCAGGGACGCCAGCTGCGCATCGACTTTGAGAACCTCTTCGAGCGCAGCCTCTTGAAGAACATCACCATCGTCGGACTCGACTCCATCGACCGCGACGGCGCGACGGCGACGGCGCACGTCAAGGCGAAGGACGAACTGACAGGAACGGAACTCACGCTGCTCCTCGCCATGGAGCAGGCGGGCGACGGTCATTGGCAGGTCTCCTACATCAAGAACTACCGCGACTGCCTCGACCGCCTGACACCGCTCCTCGAAAAGGACGTCGCCTCGTACCTCGAAGCGTCGGCGCCCATCGTCGAGCAGTACAACAAGCGCTTCGCCAAGGAGCAGCAGCGTTTTTCCGCGCTGACCGACATGCCGTGGGACGGTACGGGACTTCTCTCCAGCGCACAGAAAGACGGTCTGAAGAAGCTCATCCGAACGGAGATCATCCCGACCCTCAAGGAGCGCCAGCAAAAGCTCTCGGCGCTCTCCGTGCCGCCCGGCGCACGCTATTTGAGCCAGCTGCGTGCAGAATCCACCGAGCTTTCCATCACGGCTTGGGAGCACTTCGCCAACGCGCTCGAAACGGACGACTTTGCGGAGTTCGACACGGCGGAAACCGTGCACAAGGAAGCGCTCGACATCGAGATGCGCCTCGAAGACCTCCTGCACCACACGGCACTTTGCAGCCAACCGCCCGAAATGCCGTGACTCCAGAAATACGAGAATGCGCCCCGAAGAACTTCCTCTTCGGGGCGCATTTTCGCTAGACCTCCGTCAGCAAGAACGCCCCCTCGCCGCGCATCGTGTAGTCGCCGAAGCTTGCCGGTATGAAGTACGAGTCGCCCTTCTCCAAGATCTCCTCGCCGCCCGACCACGAAAGCTCCATAGGGCCTCCGAGCGCGACGACGGACTGGAAGCTCGTGCGTCCCGCCTGCAGGTGGCAGCGACCCTTGAGGGCGAAGTGATAGACCGTGAAAAACTCGGTTCGTGCGACGACCGTCATCTCATGCTCGGCGAAAATGGAGAACTTCTCACCACGGCTCACGCTGTACGGAGGCGGCGCGAACGAGAGCACGTCGAGCGCCTTGTCGATGTGCAGGTCGCGCAGCCTGCCGTCCGCGCCGCACCGCGCATAGTCGTAGACGCGGTACGTCGTATCGGAATTCTGCTGAATCTCCGCAAGGAAGATGCCGCGCCCGATGGCATGGAGTGTGCCCGCCGGAATCACGATGGCGTCGCCCGCCTTCACCTTGATGCGCCGCACGACGTCCAAGAGCGTGTTCTCCTCGATGCAACGGCGGCACTCTTCTCGCGAGATTTCTTCCTTGAAGCCGTAGATGATCTCCGCTCCAGGCTCGGCATCGAGGATATACCACATCTCCATCTTGCCGTACTCGCCCTCGTGCTCGAAGGCATAGCTGTCGTCGGGATGCACCTGCACCGAGAGATCGTCGTGCGCGTCGATGAGCTTGATCAAAAGCGGAAAATACGGATAGCGCGAACCGTGCGATCCGAGCGCAGCGTGCGCCCCTTCGCGCGCGATGTACGCTTCCAGCGTCAGACCCGCGTCCGCGCCGTTCTCGATGATGCTCTGATCCTCCTTGTGGCACGCAAGCTCCCAGCTCTCCGCGACCTTCGCGAGAGACGTCTTTCTGCCGTACTCCGTCTTGAGGCGCGTGCCGCCCCAGAGATAGTCCTTGAGCGGCGCTCGAAGCTTCATCGGGTATATCATTCGATCCATCCTTTCTCCCGGGCTTGTATTCCTGCCGTGCGCATGTTACGATACATGCACGATAATGAAATCTTCGCGAGTCAGCAGGACAAGCCCTTGCCCTGCTGACCAAATCCAGCAAAAGAGGCCTCTCATGGACGAAAAACTCTTCCGCATCCTCTACGTATTCAGCGACCTCGCCGCGCCCCTTCTCGCGGGCTACATCGCCTATCAGCGAGGCCGTATCTCCGACGCGCTATGCAATGCCCTCATTCGCTTCAACATCATCGTCATGGCGACGCTGCTCGCCGTCTTGAGCTTCTGGGTCATGCCGTTGTCGAGAAGCCTCCTTTGGCTGCCGCTCTTCAGTGCGCTCTTCATGCTCGTGCCCGGCTCCATCGCCTATTTGACCTTCGCTCGCCGCCACAAGGACTCCCTTTCGCGCGGCGCCTACTACATGAGCGCCATGCTTACGAACATCGGCACGATCGCGGGGCTTTCCGCCTTCATCCTCTACGACGAAGCGGGGTTCGCCTATGTGCAGATCGTCTCATCATTCCAGGTCGGCCTCCTCGTGCTCATCTGCTTCCCGCTCGCCGCGATGTTCCGTGCGCAAGGGGCGAAAGAGGGGGCTCGCGTCCACCTGTCGCTTAGGGAACTCTTTCTCACGCCGAACCAGGTGCCCGTGCTCGGTCTCATCGCAGGACTCGCACTCAACGTCTTCGGCGTCGAGCGCCCTGCCGTGCTCGGCACAGCGTTTCAAGCGCTCGTGCATATCGGCGCCTGGACAGCGCTCTTCCCCGTCGGCTGTCTCGTCGACTTTTCGCGCGCACTTCCCTACATCAAAAAGACCGCCGACCTCATCCCCCTGCGCTTCCTCCTCACGCCGCTGATCTTCTTCGGACTCTGCCGCCTGCTCTTCGCGGACTCCGTGCTCATCGGTAGCGTGCTCCTCATCGCTGCCGCGCCGACGGCGATCAATGCCGTCTTGACCGCGCGGCTCTACAAGCTCAACGTAGACCTCACCGTCGCGAGCTTCCTCGTCACGACCGTCATCTACCTCTTGCTCTTCTACCCGCTCTTCTTCCTCTACGTGACGCACGGCGGCAGCTTCTGAGGCAGAAGCGATACATGCAGCGCTTCCTAAAAAATGGACGTGGATCACTCCACGTCCATATTAAGGAAACACTGATAAATTCAGCCACCCATCTTCACACATCTGCGCTGTCCTCTCGTCGTCGACAAAGCCTCGGCGTAGCACCGCTACGCCTGCGGTTTGTCTCCTTGCTGAGCCGTCCAAGAGCCAAGTCCGAAGGACGCAGGCGATTGGGCAACGGCTCGTATGCGAAAACGTCCCAAGAATGCAAGCGCGAAGCGCGTCGCATGATTGGCTGACGTTGACCGCTATAGAACCAGCGCATCTGTGCAAATCTGGGCGTCTTCATTTTATCAGCGCTTCCTTTGCCTTCTGCTGACGGTTGCGGCGATAGCGCCAGTAGAGACCGGCGACGATGATGCAGCTTACAACGACGAAGGCGATGCTCACCTCATGTCCGACCTTGAGCATGATCTGCCAGCTCTCGCCAAGCGCCATGCCGACGCCGAGGATCAGCGCCGTCCACGGCAGAGAGCCGAGGAACGTATAGAGGAGAAACTTCTTCATATCCACATGCGCGAAGCCCGCCGGAAGCGAAATGAACGTGCGCACGACGGGAAGCATGCGGCTGAAGAACACCGCCTTGACGCCATACTTGTCAAACCAGCGCTGTGCAATATCGACGTGCGACTTCTTCACAAAGAAATACTTGCCGTACTTGTCGACGAAGGAACGTCCGCCGTAGCGCCCGACGAGATAGGCGAAGATCGACCCCGCCATGCCGCCGATCATGCCGGCAACCAGCGCCCCGACGAAACCCATGCGGTCAGCGAAGATCAGATAGCCCGAAAATCCGAGGATCAGCTCGCTCGGAATCGGTATACAGGCATTCTCCAAGGCCATCAAGACGGCGACCGCCGCATAACCCCAGGCATCAATGAACTCCAAAAATGTCTGCGTGAACTGCTCCATACGCCCTGCCCTTCCTCAAGAGAAACAATCATACAGCTTCATTATACACTACCGCCAGCAGAAATGCTATAGCATTTCTGCTGGCGATTGACGTATGTTGCATCATGCATTATAATAAATATAGCAAGGGTGCTACTGGTAAACGGTCAGCCCCAACAGTAATTGAGGTAAGAAACCCGCCTACGATTGGAAGCCGGAGGCGGGATTTCTTATGCTTTCAGAACGACGAGAATAAAAAGCGTCACCAAGAGCAACGCAATCAAATCGTTTATCGTCATAAGCAACGCCCCTCTCCGGGGCTAAGATTGACCGCCTACCGTCATAGTAGCACCTCTCGTATTATAACATAAAAAGCCGCCCGGCGAAACTTCTCTTCCCCGCCGGGCGGCTTTTCCTGCTTCCTATACGTTTCAAGCCATCGTCAGCACCTTTGCAGCCGCCTTATCTCCGCGATCGAGTGACTGCCTCTTTTCCGCCGTTTTCAAAAGCTCATGGAAAGACGCGCCGTCCTCCGGATAGTAAGAAACGGCGATGCGGCACTCTAGGCCATAGCCGCCGAACTGCGTATTCTCGCCGCCGAACAGCGTGCGGATTGCCCGTGCCTTCATATCCATGACCTCCGTGCGCTCCATATCCTTGACAAAGACGGCGAACTGGCCATCGCCCAGATGCGCAAGCACGTCTCCCGCACGGAAGAAACTGCCGACCGCCTTGCATATACGCACGAGAAGCTGATCCGTCCAATGCTTGCCGCGCTGCTCTGCGAGCTGGCAGATATTGTCGAAGGAAATGGCCATCAGAGCGTTGCTCTCGTCGCGGCCATGACCTGCAAGGTACGTCTGCACCGCTTTCTCCAATCCTGCACCGTTCAAAATGCCCGTGACCGAATCGCGCTCCGAGCGGAAATGCGCAAAACTCTGCTCCATCTTGCCCATGCTCGACTCGATGTCCCAGAGGATGCCGATCGTGCGCTGCACGCGTCCCGTCTCGTCACGCAGGAGCTTCACGGCGACCTCGTACCACGAATAGCGCCCCTGCGGCACTTCTGCCATGTCGAGCAAGACCTCGCGCACACCCGTCGTCTGCCCACGGAAAAGCGCCACAAGCCGCTCGACCGAATCAGGATGAATCATGCCGCGGTTTTCGGTGCAAAGGGTGCGGCAGAACCCCTCAAAGCGCTTCTCCGTCATACCATCGCGCGCTTTCGCCAAAAGAAGCACATCGTGCTCAATATCGTAGTCAAACGTGACCACACCCAATTTTTCCAATAACAGCTCTACGCATTGATTCTCGTAACCTGCTACCGGAGTCTTATATCTTTCCATAATATAACCTCCCCAAGATAGACAAGCATAACTACCAATGCCTCTCCCCCATAACTTCCCATACAATGTCCCCACAAAATGGCGAAGTTATTCTAACATATAGTATAGCGCGAGAACGCAAAAAAATCCAGAAAAAAGTGACAATGATTCAAAAAACTTTGCTATCTGCAGGCATCTGCTCCTGCATACAAAGAAAGAGCGCACATGGCTTCCATGCGCGCCCCTTCCAGTGCCCAATATCTTCAATCCGTACGCACGACAAAGGTGCCCAGGTCCTCTGCCGCATTCGTAACGCGCGAGAGGTTCGCCGTGATCTCCTCGGTCGAAGCCGCCTGTTCCTGGCTGATTGCCCCCGTCGTCTCAATCGTCTTCGAGATCGCCTCGACCGCCTTGTTCATCTCCGCGAGCGTCGCTTGAATCTTCTCCGTCGCCTCGCGCGACTGCTCCGCGAGTTTGCGGACTTCCTCTGCAACAACGGCGAAGCCTCTGCCCTGCTCGCCCGCGCGCGCCGCTTCGATAGCAGCGTTGAGGCCGAGGAGGTTCGTCTGCTGCGCGATGTTATTGATGAACTCGATGACCTTGATCGTCTCGGCATTGCGCTCCTTGAGGTCGGCCGCCTGCTGCACAGCCTCCTGTCCCGACTTCGCCAGTTCGCTCGCACTCTCCGCGACCTGCTCGACGGCATGGTAAACCGTCTCCGTCGACTTCGTGACCTCGTCGACCGCATGGGCGAGCTTGATGTCCTGCGCAACATCCATCGCCGTCACAAACGTGCCGATAATGCCGCCGTTCATGCCATAAATCGGCGTGATCATGCTGCGGACACCGGGTCCGTAAATCTTCTCATCAATCAAGCCTGTATAGTCGCGTCCCGTATCGATGACGTGCTTCGTATTAGGCGAAACAGGCGAGCCGACCGCAGGCGAAAACTCAAGACCAGGAGTCGGCGCTAGAGCCAAAACCGACTCCTTATCCGTTACGGCAACAGCAATATCCTGGCGGACGACATGATCCAAATAAGGGGCGACGGCGATGAACGCATCCAAAATATCTTGATCCGTCTTGATCGTATCGGGGTAAACCATGGAAATACAACTCCTCTATTTACGCACTCCAAAGAAACGACGACAGCCATGTTTTGCTTTGAATGCTCACGAAAAGAAAACATGAAAAAGAATCCCTCTATATTTCATTATATCGTAAAAGTTTCCATAAAATATAAGCGCTTTATAAAAATCTTTCGTAGAATCCGACTTTGGGATGTATTTCTTCTTCCTTCTGGGAAAAACTGCTCTTTCCAAACAAAAGGCCGCGGATCTCTGCCCCAAAGCATAGAACCGCAGCATCTTTCATCGCGTACTTTCTATTATTTTTAATGCGCAAAGTTTGCGTTACCATGTTAAAATATCATTCAAATACTTCGGCACATAAAGGCCGTAGCGCATGCGATACGCTTGGTAAAAGGCAACTTCTGCCATGCGATAGACATACTCACTTAAAAGCAGAAGGAATGTCCGATATGGGATTGCCCCAAAAAGATTCCTCGTCCGCAGCACCTTCTGCGGTAAGCGATACGAGAAACAATCCGATCAGTAGGCAGGAAAAAAGCACATGGCGCTTTAACATCTCAGTTTTCTCCTTTTTATAAAAAATTTTCATTTCGTCAGAATAATATCTTTGTCTTTACATTTCCTACCGCTGTAATATTCATGGCAAAGAAGAAGTCTCCTGCCTCTGCCTTTTCAAGCTCTAACTGCGTTTTTTCGCTCTTCCAGATATAGGCCTTCTTCGTTTCCTGCGGCTCCCCATACCGCTCTACAAGAAACAAGTATACATCCAGATACTTCTTGGGATCCAATCGATCGATGGTGCAGCCGACAAATTTTTCGTCCTTATATGTCAGTCGTACTTTCGTTTTTTTGTCCATTGCATCATCGGGCAAGTAATCCTTATAGGTATAGGGCTTGAATGTCTGTGCCAACCACGACGAACCGCTGCGTGCCGAAGAATTGTCCGTCGGAGGCATGAAGCGCGGACTCGTCCCCCATGTATAACCCAAAGCTCCATCGGGAAGCTCTTTCGGCTCTGCCGAGACAGCAGGGAGTAGGATGCACGCGAAAAAGAAAAAGAACATGACGGTGCGCGTGAAATGTTTCAACATGGATATCTCTCCTTCATATCATTCGATTCGTGTCACATTGATGTCGTATCCATCGCCTATGGTGTATATCATATAAGTGTCTTCAAGGACACCTTTCTCGTGAAGCACTTTGCGTGTGATTTTTCCTACCGTATTGATTTTGCCGTAGATCGTAATCATATCGCCTTTGTGCAGGGAAGAGATGCTTCTCCCATCCGGATCCTTGCCATTGTTCCACTTCGTATGGCATCTGAAATCCGTGCCTCCATACTTATATGTTTCCATAGGATCATTCGAGAATGTAACCTCGATTAATCCGTCCGGGTCGATTGATTCGATGACCGCTCGCAGGATTCTGCATTTCTTTCCTTCATACCGTTCTCTTGCCGCAATGGGGTTGGAATGATAGGCTGCAAGCATGTCTTCAGCGTAAACGGT
Source organism: Selenomonas sp. CM52 (assembly GCF_000292955.1). Classification (NCBI taxonomy): domain Bacteria; kingdom Bacillati; phylum Bacillota; class Negativicutes; order Selenomonadales; family Selenomonadaceae; genus Selenomonas; species Selenomonas sp. CM52. The sequence continues at coordinate 3,123 of NZ_ALNM01000001.1, read as the reverse complement.
CTGATACGAGCGGCGCTCCTGCTCTTCTTTCTCCCGCGCCTCTCGTTCCGCCTGTGCTTTTTGCTCTTCCTCCTGTTTCTTTTTCTTTTCTTCTTCCTGCTGCTTCTCCTCCTCTTGCTTTTGCCATGCAATCCATTCATCGTATTGCGCCTGCAGTTGTTCTGCTTCTCGTTGCGCTTTTTGTTCGGGGGTGAGGCTTGCTTCATATGCTCGGACTGCTTCATCATGCGCTCTTTGTGCCGCACCATTCGAACAACCCCATAAAATAATCGATGTCGTAATCATGAAACTATAAAGGAGAAATACGTGGATACGCGTCTTCTGTATCAAATTTCCCCATATGGCAAGAGGCGGATATAGCAGGCCGAGAAACAGGAGAAGATGGCCAAGCAAAAAAAACAGAAAACAAATATGGGCAAAGTTCGTCCAAAAATTTTCCACAAGATGACCTCCTTCCGTGATGCTCTGCATCAGATCCTTAAGCCCACATTGTCCGAGCACCTCTATCTCGCTTTACCTCCCGCCTTCCCCCGGCAGCAAGCATTCCTATGCGCACAGACGGGTGCGAATGCGGGCAAAAGCCGTCAATAATCCTCATTATAACAAAGACCTCGCAGGCTTTGGTTACCTGCGAGGTAAGTGGAGCATCTTTTGATGTCGAAAACTTTGCTGCGGTCATACGGCTGCAGATGATTCTATATGTCCAGCAACCTCTTTTGGTCGGCTACGAACTCGTCGATCGCTCGATTGCGTTCCGCCTCGGTCATGGGCGGCAGATTTTTTATAAAGGCGTTCAGCCGGAGCCCCATTTCGCCGTTCTTCATGGCCTCGAGCCGTTCCTCCTCCGAACGATTGCCGGAGGAGAACACCTCATTCCTTGTCTGCCAATAGGCAAGTTTTTCCGGGTCATCCTTGAACTCTGCCAAGAATGCATCCACGCTCTTTATGGACTTTCTTTCCTCTTGGCTGACTGTCGGCGGCATGTAGCTGTCATGCGCAGTCGGCTCGATCGATGACGTCGGCGTTGGCACGGCAACTTCTTGTTCAGACTCGCTGTCCGATGGCACAAGCGATTGCACGGAAAATTTCTCATCAGATGTTTCCGGTGTCGGCGCGGCTGCTCTTTCTTCCACAGCGCTCGGCAATCGAACCGCTGGCGAATCGACCCCCGATTCTCTTGCGGGAGCACTCGGCAGGGTTTCTACCCCATCAAGCCTTGGCAGAAGGCAAAATACTACGACAGATACGATGGCCAGCGTCCACAATGCCGGCTTTCCCCTGCCAGCCCAAAACCTGCGGAAGATCAGCGCACGGCGAAGCTCTTGCAGATTCCGATAGCGCCTGTCCGGATCGATTTCCGTGCATTTGGCAAATATCTTGGCGAGATAGCCGTCGTACTCCTCTGGCAGCGCTTTCCGCATAGTGATACCGATCGAGTAGATGTCACTCCTCGCATCCGTCTGCCCATAGCCAAATTGTTCCGGCGGAGCATAGCCCCTGGTGCCGAGGTGCATCGTATCCTCGCCGCTGTGCTCTTTGACGGTGCGGGCAGCATCGAAGTCGATGAGCCGGATGATACAGCCGCTTTGCAGGATAAGGTTGGACGGCTTGATGTCGCGGTGAATGATGCCCTGCGCGTGGATTTCGTCAAGGCCTTCGCATAGCTGCAAAAGAACGCTCTCCGTCTCGCGCTCCGAAAGATACGCCTTGCGTCCGATGCGATCAAGCAGGGATTCTCCCTGCACATACTCCTCCACAACAACCGTCTCATCGCCATCCTCGATACAATGCAGGACGCGGGGAATCAGCGGATAATCCTTCCCTTTGAGCATCCTATAGGGAAGCCCCGTCAAAGCGATGCGTTTCAATATGACCAGCCGCTGCGAAAACGTCCCAAGAGCGCAAGCCGAAGGCGCTGCGCGATTGGTTGACGTTGACCGCTGCTGACCCATCCAAGAAGCAAGCCCCGCAGGGGCATCGCTGATTGGGTCATGGGTCGTATGCGAAAACGTCCCAAGAGCGCAAGACGAAGGCGCAGCGTGATTGGCTGACGTTGACCGCCCCGCTCTCTCGGATGCCAGCCACACCTCACCCTTATCGCTGGATTTTAGCAGCTGTATCTTTTGAAAAACCTCCTCAAAATATGCGGTGATATGAGCATTCAAGAAACCACCTTGCTTTCTTCTCCATATCGTATTATCCTATGTGTATCAAATCTCATAGGAGGGCAGCATCATGCCAAAAAGCACCGAAGAATTGAAAGACGATTTGCGTCAGGCCTCCGGACTGGAGGGCTTTCTCGTGGACAATCAGAAAGACTTTTGCCAATATACGCTGGCAGAATATCTGAATCAACTTCTGGAGGAAAAACACCTGAGCAAGATGGATGTCGTTCGGGCTTCCAGCTTGGAACGAATCTATGCTTATCATATATTCGCCGGACGCAAAAAGAATCCTTCACGCAACAAAGTCATTTCCCTCGCCCTCGCCATGAAACTGACGCCGGAGGAGACGCAGTATCTTCTATACTATGCAGGAGCGGAACAACTCTACGTCCGCAATCCGCGGGACAGCATCCTGTGGTATGCCCTCGACCATCACATGAGCGTAATCGATACGAACATCATGCTCCAAAAGATGTCGGAACACCCCTTGTTGAACGTCGAAACAGAGATGCCTTGATTCCAAAATAAAAACGCACCCTTGCGGGTGCGTCATCAACCAGCAGCTTTCTATCCTCCCAGGTCGTCTCCAACCAAGTACTTTCGACGTATGAGTGCTTAACGACTGTGTTCGGGATGGGAACAGGTGGATCCACTCAGCTATCGCCACTGGATTTGTGAAGGTGTTTGTTGCACCCTCAAAACTATACAGAAGACTCAATGGAACATTTTAGAGGCGAAATGTACGCGCGTCTCACGCTTCTCCCTGCCTTGAGGCAGTCAGCAGCGGTCAACGTCAGCCAATCGCGCTGCGCTTTCAGCTTGCGCTCTTGGGACGTTTTCGCACGCTAACCCCTTTGCCAATCGGCTGCACCCCTTTCGGGGTTTGCCTCTTGGATGGGCTATGCGAGTCAAGCCCTCGGCGTATTAGTACGGGTCGGCTGCACGCCTTGCAGCGCTT